>JAOUBX010000001.1 GCA_029860075.1 Deltaproteobacteria bacterium
TATAAACTTTTTGTAACTATCCCTTTCTCCTTCTTCAAAAATCTGAATAACGTTTTAGCAACTTGAGGTAAAAATACTTATCGATCATTATCGAGGAAAACATTCTCTCTGTTGTTTCCTCTTTGAAGATGTGATGGGGATATCCATATCCAACTATTCTTGCGATACTTGGCATGGTCGATTTATATCATATCAATCTGTTGCTGTCAATTAATTGGGATGTGTCCCTATTAAATGGAGACTGATACGAAAGATCCCCGTGTGATCAGGACGCTGGGGCAGCTTGGCAAGGTAATAAAACACCGAATGCTCAATGAGGATTACCTGATGTTGAGGAAGCTGAATAAACTTTACGATGATACCGATGTGGAGATAACACGGGCCAGATGCAAGATCAACCGCCTGCTGGTAGAACTCTTTTGTGACTATACCTTCAAGAAGGATTTTTTATACGACACTTCAGGCAGAGCCCTCATAAAACACTTTGCTTGCAATCCTTACCGGATAGTAGACGCAGGCTATGAAGAGTTCAGCCTTACTATGAAAAAGGCAGTTCCAAGGATAAGGCAGGAGACCTTAAGACGGCTCTGGTGTGATGCTTCAAGCTCAGTCCTTAATGAACTTCCCAATGGCTACATAGAGGTACTGGAGATACAGCTTCATCAGTTGATAAGAGATTATGATGAGCAGATAGGGCGCAAAAAGCGGCTTAAAGTGAAGATGCAGGAGATACTGGATCGTTTAAGGGAGAAAGACCCTAACATTCCGCCACCTACACCTAATGTAATATCTGAGACTAACCTGGCGAGGCTTTTGGGAGAGACGGGGCCACTGGGTGACTTTTTACACTGGCGGCAGTTGATGCGCTACGGTGGCCTCAATATCTGTGAAAGGAAGAGTGGAAAATATCAGGGACAAAGCAAGATTACGAAGAAGGGGCGCCCCCTTCTAAGGAAGCTATTGAATATCATCATTTTGCCCCTCGTCAGAAGGAATCATCTCTACGGAGAGTATTATCATGCTAAAAAAGACGTAGACAAGATGGTGGGGACAAAGGCCATGACTGTAGTATCGAGGAACTTTCTGAAGAAGTTTTACGGTTGGTATAAATCAGGGGAAGCATTTGATATGGAGCGGTTTTTTACCTGTGAAACCGAGTATCGGATGGCGGCATAAAAAGCTTTAACTTTCAAGGAGAATAGAAAAGAGAAAATGTAATTAACAAGTCCGGCAGCTTCCGGCCCTAAAGATGACCGCCACTCGCTTGTGGCCCTCAAGGGACCATCAGGTTCACAGTAAGTCACTTGGGGCCGGGAGTTCCTGACATGGCCTATAAAGTATGGATGTCCTGCAAATAAAGCAAGGACCGAACTTTGGTAGTATTGCCAGTTGAGGAACGGATGCTGAAGGACTTTGAAAGGATTTGAATATCGAAAAACAGGAGAAGTGAAAAGACAGTCTAAATTTTTTTTATTGACTTCATTCGCCTAAAGGTAATGACTGGTTAGCTCTAATGTTTATATGTATCGATATCAATAAATGCACCAACTTCTCCCAAAAACTCTACTGTATCAAGCTCAAAGCCTATGGTTGGAGTAGAGTGCTCATCATTTGCCGAGAACCATAAAACAACTTCAAGCCTTGGAGAAACATTGAAGCGCTCCTTGGCTTGTATAATGAGATGCTTCACTGGCTTTAGTTTATTAACTATCTCCGAAGCCATTTCAAATACATCGATACATTCATTGACGACGTTGTTCGTGGAAAGCTCCCATGTACTCATTTTAGGAATTTCCCCAGGAACCTTTGATCCTTTACGTATTATCGAAGTTGGCTCTATTCCTAAAAATTTCGTCAATTGGTCAGGATCAAAACCGTCACCATCTAGTGCGAAATATACCCTTCCTTCGTTCGTTTCCAATAAGTACTCCTCTGCGAGCTAACCAGTTAGTCTAAAGTTTTTACGTACTCTAACAGACAAAATATCAATTTGCAAATAATGTTGATGATTTTTTTTAAATTCCATAATATAATCAACAGTCTCTTTTATGCATAACTACTAGAAGCAGTATATATGAAGTTTTATTAATATCACTCAAAATGAATATACCAACAGATATTAGAGCAAAATTCGATGCTATTTTGCACAAAAAACAATTGCCCATAAAAAGCCGTAATCTTTATAGAAAATGGCTCAGCTATTATCTTGATTTCTGTAAAAAATATAATTACAAAGCACTGGATAAAGAAAGTCTTCTCCCTTTTATAGAGAAACTGAAGGAAAAGAATCAATCAATGGATCAGCAAAAAGAAGCATCTCAGGCGGTAAAACTTTATTTATTCAGTTTTGATAAGAGGTCCCATTCAAATCCTTCACACCCTGCCGACAGCAGATTGCCGCGCTTCCCTCTCAATGACAGGATAAATCCCCATACCGCAGAACCGTGGCCTGGAGAAGAAATCTCATCTGAAAAGAGAGCCGCCGGGTGGAATGAAGCAATGGAGAGATTGAAAAAGTCTATAATGGTAAGGCATTACTCCAGAAGAACTCTTTCGGCCTATCATATGTGGGTGAAGAAGTTTCAGGGGTTTACAAGGAACAAAGAGGTCGAACTTCTTGACTCTTCAGATGTTAAAAACTATCTGGAACATCTGGCTGTGAATCAAGGTGTTGCGGCTTCTACCCAGAATCAGGCGTTTAATGGTCTTCTCTTCTTTTACAGGCATGTTATAAAAAAGGATTTCGGCATACATAAAGATACTGTCAGGGCAAAAAGAAAACCCTATATTCCGGTTGTATTAACGCGTGAAGAGATAGACCGGATTCTGTTTCACCTCGATAATCCTTATAAACTTGCCGCACAGCTTATGTATGGTTGCGGACTGAGACGTTTTGAGTGCCTTCAACTTAGAATCAACAATTTCAATTTTGATGAAGGGATATTGACCGTTCACGATGGAAAGGGCAAGAAAGACAGAACAGTGCCACTACCTGACACTTTAATGCCTTGTTTAAATGAACAAATAGAGCTTGTAAAAAATCTTCATGAAAAAGATCTCAAAAATAGTTATGACGGCGCTTTTATGTTTGATGCAATTGAAAAAAAATATAGAAATGCATCGAAAGAACTTATATGGCAGTGGTTTTTTCCTGCAAAAAAGTTAACTATCGTAAAGGGATCAAAAGAAGTCAAACGGTATCATCTGCACGAAAGTCACATGCAAAAGGAGATGAAAAAGGCTGTTAATAAAGCAAAGCTCTTAAAACGCGCCTCAGCTCATACCTTCCGGCACAGTTTTGCTACACATCTGCTCCAGGCCAATTATGATATTCGTACTGTTCAGCAACTGATGGGGCATAGTGATATTAGAACAACCATGATATACCTGCATACAATGAAAAGTCAGACCAAAAAAGAGATAATGAGCCCCCTTGATTTTTAGCGGATTCAACATAGGAACACCAACTTTTTTGCCCTTCTTTTTTCTTTATGCTATAGTGATTTCCAAAAAATATGATCAATAGACAAAGCCATCTGTCTAAAGGAGGAGTTTATGTTGAGACCGGACGAAATCCCGGCCCATGTGGGCGCCAGAAGGGTGCTTATGGAGGAGACGGCGCCTACGCCGCAGGGGAAAAAACTGAGACACCCCGCTGAAAAGGCGCCCAGAATATTTGCCGATACGGGTTCAATCGATGAAATCAGACCGCTTCTCGATGCGGGTATCGTGTCGGGTGTGACGACGAACCCGACGCTCATGAAAAGGGCAGGGGCTGATTCATGGGAGAATGCCAAGACCATGATGAAGGAAATTGTCAGGCTCATGGACCCTTATCCCGTTTCTCTGGAGTTGACGGAACTTACAGAAGATGAAATGGTTAAACAGGCGGCAGAACTGGCTGCTTATGGTCACAATGTGGTCATCAAGGTGCCTGTCGGGGGCTATCAGGCCGTCGATTCTTCCATGGACAAGCACACGGGCCTGAAAGTCCTTCGTGCCCTCTGGGAAAAGGACATTAAAACGAATGCCACGCTTATATTCAACAGTACCCAGGCTCTCTGGGCGGCGAGAGCGGGTGCTAGCTACGTTTCGCCTTTCCTCGGCAGGGTGGCTGATTATCTCTACAAGCATGATGAAGCCGAAAGGGATATTGGAAACGCACTATATTACATGGAAGACCACAGAGGGGCGAAGGAGAATACAAGGGTCCATAATACGTCCTACGTTGCTTCCGGGGGGGCGAGAAAAGATGCCGGAATCCGGCTCATCCATGAAATTTCGACTATCTTCAGCAATTATCATATTAAAACGGAAGTGCTTGCCGCTTCCTTCAGGAATGACGTTCAGGTTCCCGAATCACTCCTTTGCGGCGCCGATATTTTGACCGTACCTGCGCCTATCCTCATGAGAGTGGCTGACCATCCGCTGACTGATGAAGGGATGAAGTCTTTTGTGGAGGATAGCAAGGCTTTTGAGAAATAAAGAAAGATAAACATGTTTCCTACTCAAACTCAAACCTGAGAATCACATCCCCGCCGAAGGCCCCCACCGTTTCTTCCGTCGAAGCCCAGCTTCCTTCGAAGGAGAGATTGTCGTCGAGTTTGTACTCTACTTTGACTTCTTCATCGAGGGTCGACATGCCCCTTGAATAGGTCGCCGTTGTATTTTTACCGAGATCTTTATCCACCGTTATCCGGGCTTCCGTTGTTTCCGCTGTTTCCGAGTAGTAGGGCTCGATTCTCAAGCGGTCAAAGCCGAAATATTGCTTTATGGTGGCTTCAATATCTTCCTGCAGTATGAGTGATGCTGCGCCAAGCGAGGTAATCTCTGTTCCTTTCCCTCTCAGTTCGTCGCCTGTATAGCCGAAAGTGACAAGTGAGACGATTTCCTTCTCCTCGAGAGGCGGGTCCGAGTTCAGGGTAAATACCAGGTTTTTTGGGGGGCCCGTTACATTAACATTAACGAGGTAGTCCTTAATGCTTGTTTCTGCATCGATGTTTACCACGGGTACGATCTTCTCCCTGTTAGTAAAGTCTACCGTCCCCTTGCTGATTGAAAACTCCCTGTTCCTGAAATAGCCTTTTCCACCGATTGTTTCGAGCTTTCCTATGAGTGAGAGCTTGCCCCCCTTTCCTATAAGGATGAGGTCCCCCTTTAGTTCCATGTTACTGAGATTATTCTTTATGATGAGGTTGTCATCGGCCCTGAAGTGGATTTTAACATTCAGCTTGCCTTTATCGGTTTTATTCCCCGTCTTTGCATTGATCTCCTTTGTGTCGATAAGCTTGACCATTTTTGCAAGAAAGCCCTTGAATTCAAGCTGATCGGTGTAGCTTGCTCTTATTACCTCGATATCACCACCAAGGGTTACCTCCTTGCCTGTGGCTGTTACCGTCACTCTCCCCTTCGATCTCGACGGCAGCCAGCGGGGGATGGTCAGGTCCACTTCCTCCACATCGAAGTAGAGCTTTATTTCAGACGGTTTGTAACCGTCAAAAACAAGGTGTCCTCCACCTGTAAAGTCTGATCCTTCCAGCTTGCCCTTCAGGTTGTCGATGGTAATCCTGTTGCCGATGAGCTTCAGCTTTCCAAAAATAGCGTTCATGTCATAAGGGAAACCCTTGAATCTTACCATTCCTTTTTGGGCCTTCATGGCGCCCTCCAGGAGAGGTTTGGTGATTTTGCCGCTTATTTTTACATCCACATCGACGCGCCCTTCAATGTCTTCCACTCCTTTCAGCTTGTTTTCAAGCCCTTCGAGTTGTGCAATGGCTATAAGGGAAATGTCGGCCTTTCCATCGACCGAGAGAGAACCTTTCATGGAAACGCTGCCGTAGCGGTCGCTGAAACTGGTGCGGCTGAAAGAGAAGAGGCCCTTATTAAACTTCAGGGTAAAAGGCGTTAAGGAAATCCGGTTTTCATCGCTCAGTACGAACTGGAGTTTACTGGAACTGTAGGAGATCTTTTGTTTGTCGGGTTCAGTGGGATTGATTTTTGCGTAAAGATCACCTCCCAGGTCGGCAAAAACAGGGGACTTGCTGCTTTTGAGCTTCTCCGCCAGGAGACTTGCCCTGACGATAGGCGCTGAGAGGTTGCCCTCCACTTTTCCCTTCAGGTTTACAATGCCTTCAACTTTGTTGTCAATATGATTTATGCGGGCAAGGTCGATTCGGTTTGCCTCAAAGGTGACATTGATTTCTCCTCCCGACAAAATAGCGCCTCTTGCCCTGACTGTCGATCGGCTTTTGTAAAGAAGGAATTCTTCTATGGTAAAGCTATTGTCAAGGTACTTGCCCTTCAGTTTTACATGATCTGCCCTTTCACCGAAAAGTTCTCCTTCACTAATGATAAACTCTCCACTGATCGCCGGGTTTTCAATGTTTCCAACCATGTTGAGCCGAGATTTGATTTGCCCCTCCATGGGAAAGTCTTTACCCCCTATGGCAAGGAGTTCCGAAATTTTACAGAAAGGGACCTCGATTCTTATGTCGCTTTCCAGGGGAGCTTTGTCGGAAAAGGAGAGACTTCCGCCGACTGAGACTGTCGCCTTTCCCCGGCTCATTTTTATTTCCTCCGTCCATAGCTTTTTATCGCCATAGTTTAGTGCTCCTGTCAGTTCTTCTGCATTGTACTTTCCGTAGGCAATATTTACGGCCTTAATGGCGGTTTTTACTTCAGGCTTTGACAGGCTGCCTTCTATTTTTCCTTCAGTTGCAAAACTCCCCTTTGGAACAGGGCTCATGAAGGGGGAGAGGAGGCCCGAAAGATTACCAAAGGCAAGCCTTGCCCGGAGGTCAATTTTGTTGTCCGGGAAAATACTCCCTTTCAGGCTCACATCCAGGTTGTCAGCAATAAGCTCCCCCTTCCTGAGCTTTATCTCTTTATGAAGGAACTGGAGAGAAGTGTCTATTTGAAGAGGTTTTTTCTTTTTATCGTAAACGAGGCTTGCCTTAAGGTCCGCTTTATTATTGTTATAGCTAAAGTGAGCGGCAAAGTCCCCCTGTCCTTTAAAGGGCAACTCTTTTTTTATGTAACGGGAGACCCTGTTAAAAGGAATTTTTCCCCTTATGCTCCCTTTTACATATTTCAATGGTTTTATGCCGATTGTTGCCGAGCCGGAGAGGGTGCTCCACTCCGGGGAGATGGATATGTTGTGAAGCTTTATTTTTGCTTCATCTTTCGTTCCTTCCACTTTTATACCGCTAAAATCTTCCTGCCGTCCTTTCATGGCGACCTTGCCTTTTGCCGCATTGATTGTGAAGGTATCACTGCCTGTATCTGTTTTTGACGTTGAAATATAGGCCTCTTCTATCTCGATGAATTCATCTTCACTTAGCCTGATTATGAAGTGCCCTTTTTCAACGCTGATTTCTCTGATGCTGGCTTTGAAAAACTCGGGCTGAAGTTTGTCCTTAACGGTGTCGTCTCTCCTGAACTTCTCCGGCAGAGCGCCGGAAAAAGCATCCAGTTCAGGCTCGATGACTGAAATACGGTTAATGTTAATTGTCCCTGAAAAGGCCTGGATGGGATTAAGTTCGGCTCTGATCTTTTTTAAGTGAAAGACCGCTTTTTCCTTTTCTTCAATAAGAAAAGTGATCTCTGACATTTCAATGCCGGGAGGAAATAAAGAAAGTTCAACCTTGCCGATTTCCGTCTCTCCGCCGGTGAATTCATTGATAATTCTTTTTGTCGATGTGATGATGAGAGGATAAATATAACCATTTATAAAAAAATACGATGCCGCTGTCGTGAGAATAAGAACAGCGGCAAAAAAGGTAAAAACTTTTATTGCTCTTTTTTTCAATTAGATGTGTCCTGTCCTTTTACATTGAAAGCTGAATAAACACTATAACAGACAACTTTTCCTTTGACAAGAATAGGCCTTTTAGCTATCATGAGCGTTTCTAAATTATGGATATTCAAAAGATATTAAAGCTTGTTGAAGGCGATCTTCTGCGTGTGGAAGATGAGTTCAGGAGAAACCTCCAGTCCAGGGTAGAGCTTATACCCAAGGTGGGGGAATATGTGCTCCTTAGCGGCGGCAAAAGGCTGCGTCCCATTCTTTTACTCATGACTGCCAAAGTCGTGCAATATAACGGTAATGATCATATCCTTCTGGCCAGTGTTGTCGAGTTTATTCATACGGCCACGCTCCTGCATGATGACGTTGTCGACAATGCAGACTTAAGGCGCGGAATGACTTCGGCCAACTCCGTCTGGGGCAACGAAGCCAGTGTTCTTATCGGCGACTTTCTATACTCCAAATCTTTTTCCATGGCTGTTCAGTGCAATAGCATCAAGATACTCAAGGTTCTTTCCGACGCTACGACAGATATGGCGAGGGGGATGGTTTTTGAGTTGATTAAAACAAATGATATTAATACGACGGAAGAGGATTATATCCAGGTAATTATTGATAAAACAGCCGTGCTCATCGCTGCTGCCTGTCAGGTAGGCGGAATCCTTGGAGAGGTGGATGAAGAAAGAGAACTTGCCCTCAGGGATTACGGCATGAATATGGGGATTGCCTTCCAACTGATGGATGACAGTATGGATTATGTCTCTACGGAAGAAGATTTCGGTAAAACCATAGGAACGGATCTGCAGGAAGGAAAAGTAACGCTTCCAGTGATTAAGGCGCTCAATGAATGTACCTCTGAAGAGAAAGAATCTATCAGTGGGCTTCTTGATTTGGATGAAATAAACGAAGATGACCTTTCCCTTGCCCTGGATCTTATCAATAAGTATGGGGGGATTGACTATACTGTTCAAAAGGCGAGAGATTACATTGCCAGGGCAAAGGAGAATATTGCTGTTTTTGAGGACTCTGAAATGAAGGAGGCCCTTCTTGAAATGGCAAACTACGTGGTTGAAAGAGAGAACTAGCTGACTTCTTTTGAAAGGGATAATCAACTATCTTGCCAGCCGGCTGAGTAACATTTCCATCATTGATGGCTAGTCCCTGTTCCCAATTTATAAAATCTGCACAGGTTAAAAAAAGAGAATGAATAAACTGGATGATTACCGTCTGAAACTGGGCGGGAAAGAATACGTGCCCATTATGCTTGGCGGTATGGGTGTTGATATTTCCAATGCCGAACTGGCGCTTGAAGTTGCCAGGCTTGGCGGAATAGGGCACATATCTGATGCGCTCATCCAGTCTGTTTCCGACAAATATTACGGAACAAGCTTCGATAGGGAAAAACTCAACAAATACCGGCATGTGGCGCCTCTTCGAAACAAGGCAGAGGCGCAGTTTGACCTTGCTCATGTTGAAAAGGCGACCAAACTTCACGTCGAACATACCATGAACGGCAAGAAGGGTGACGGCGCCATCTACATTAACTGCATGGAAAAGCTGACCATGAATGCGCCAAAGGAGACGCTCAGAACGCGGCTGGCGGCAGCCATGGATGCGGGCATAGACGGCATTACGCTAAGCGCCGGACTCCATCTCGGCTCCTTTGATCTGATTAGTGATCATCCCCGATTCCGTGACACTCAACTCGGTGTTATTGTGTCATCCTTAAGGGCCCTTATGCTCTTTCTTAAAAGAGCTGCAAGGGTTAATAGAATGCCCGACTTCATTGTCGTAGAAGGGCCTCTTGCCGGTGGTCACCTCGGTTTTGGTGCAGAAGACTGGAAGAAATTCAACCTGAAAGATATTGTCGCCGAAGTTATTAGATACCTCAAGGATAAGGACATTCATATCCCCGTTATTCCGGCAGGGGGGATTTTTACGGGGACCGACGGCGTTGAATTCATGGCTATGGGCGCATCAGGAATCCAGGTAGCCAACCGTTTTACCATTACCAGAGAATGCGCCATGCCTGATGAGGTAAAACAGGAGTACTTTAAGGCAAAAGAAGAAGATATTGTTGTCAATACGATCTCTCCGACAGGCTATCCTATGCGTATGCTTAAGCATTGCCCTGCCGTCGGTTCCGGTGTGAAACCTAATTGCGAAATGCTCGGTTATCTTCTCGACAAGGACGGTAACTGCAGTTATATTGATTCTTACTACAGGGAACTGGAGAAGGGGGATAAAGTATCCGTTTTTGACAAGACCTGCTTATGTTTCCAAATGAAAAACTATAAGTGCTGGACATGCGGACATTACGTTTATCGTCTGAAAGATACGACAAACCGGCTTGCCGACGGCAGCTACCAGTTGCTTACGGCTGAGCAGGTTTTTGAAGATTACCAGTTCAGCACGGATCACGCCATTAAAGTACCATCACTTCCATAAGGAGTGGTACTATCTCCTTTTCAGTAAGCCTTTCAGTTCTGTTTAAAAAATGCCATCATGGGGATTTAAGTGACCTATGAAAAAGCCTGCTATCTACATGGATAATGCAGCCACGTCTTTTCCCAAGCCTGAATCCGTATACAGGGCCGTGGAAGAGATGATGCGAACAAGAGGCGGCAATCCCGGCCGGTCGGGTCACAGGATGGCCCTTGCCGCCAACAGGGTAATATTCGATGCAAGAGAATCCCTGGCAAACCTCTTTTCCATAAAAGACAGTTCCCGCCTTATTTTTACTTCAAACGCCACAGAGGCGCTCAATCTTGCAATCAAGGGAATTGTCGGAGAGGGTTCCCATGTTATTACTTCGGGGATTGAACACAGCTCCATAACAAGACCCCTTTCCGCCTTGCAGAAAAAAGGGGTGCAAGTCAGTAAAATAGATTGTGACAAGGACGGCTGTTTCCATGCGGAAGAGATAAAAAAAAAGATAAAGAATAATACCTCCCTCATTGCCCTTACCCATGCCTCTAACGTTATTGGAACCATTGAGCCTGTTGCCGGGATTGGCGCTTTGGCCAGGGAAAGGAACGTTCCTTTTCTTCTCGATGCAGCCCAGACGGCAGGGACTATGCCAATTGATGTGAATGAGCTTAAAATTGATCTCCTGGCGGCGGCGGGACATAAAAGCCTGCTGGGAATGCAGGGGACGGGGATTCTCTATATTGCTCCCCATATTAATCTTACTCCCCTTAAAGAGGGGGGCACAGGCGCCGGTATTTCAGGTGATGAACAGCCCCTTGAGCTTCCCGACAGGTTTGAAGCGGGAACGATGAATACGCCGGGTATTGCCGGCCTTGGCGCCGGTGCGAGGTTCATCCTGGAAGAGGGTTTTCCTGCCATCAGGCAAAAGGAAATGAGCCTTATAAAAAGGCTGATAGAAGGTCTTGCCGGTGAACCTGGCATCACGATTTACGGCAGTCTCCATGCAGAAGAGAGAGTCTCTCTTCTCTCCTTTAACATTAAAGGGATAGATTCTTCGGAAGTGGCCTTTCGCCTCGATGATGAGTACGGTATAATGACGCGGGGAGGGCTGCATTGTGCTGCCGATGCCCACAAATTCCTTGGGACCTATCCGGGAGGGTGTGTCAGATTAAGCCCCGGTTACTTTAACACTATGGAAGAGATTGATGCCGTCATAGCGGCTGTGCGGGAAATTGCCGGGGGAAAGTAGTTGTGTGGGAAGCTGAAAAGAGGGAGAAACTGAGAAAGAGAGAGGGGACTTTTCTCGTTTTTGAAACAACCCACCTGACCATGAAAGTGGAAAGCCTTTTTAATAATAACGGCATAGCAAACAGGCTCTTTCCGAAAGCCAAAGGTGTTGTCAGTAAATGCGGGCTTATGGTCAAGATACTTGAAAGTGACCTTGAAAAGGCGAAGGGCCTTTGTGAAAAAGAGGGGATTATTATTAATGAAGTTGTTATAGTCGAATGAGTAAAAATATTTCGCGCAAAGACGTTTATGCCCTGCGGGTGCAAAGAGTGCAAAGAAATAACCTATAAAATAAGAATCAAAATGTTAAAACCGCTTATTATTTTTTTTATTGTTTCATCTCTTAACTTAAATATAGCTAGTGCCTTTTCCCAGGAGTACAGGTGGGTAGATGAAAAGGGCGTGTTGCATTTTTCCGACAATCCCCCGCCGGAAGATCTTAAGTCGAAACCTCCTTTAATAGAGAATCCCGAGTCTCTGGTAAAAGAGCCGGAACAAAAGCCTGCACCGGAAGTAAAGACAAAGCCGAAGCCTAAAGTAAATCCCCCAAAAAAACCGACAGTAAAAGTAGTTCCTTTAAAATCAGAGGAAGGGAAAAAACTGTACGATATTAGGGGAAAAGTAGCTCAAATAGCAGGAGTGGATGCAATAATTCTCACTTCAGGAGAAAAGGTTAAGTATATTGGTGTACGTGACCCATCGACATTTCTTTCTAAAAACGATTTGTCGCACAGGATGACTGAAGTGCTAAGTTTTCATGAAAAACTGGTTAAGGGCAAGACAGTAACGGTTTTGCTCGGTAAAAGAAAGAAAGATAAAAAAGGAAATTACCTGGGGCATGTTTTTCTGGGGCAGCAGGCCTTTGTCAATGCTGAGTTGCTCAGGAAGGGATTTGCCATGACGGAAGAGTATCCCGGTGACTTTGAGTATCAGGCTCTTTTTATTCGTTTGCAAAGAGATGCCCAGGAGAAGGGCTTAGGTATCTGGAAGTATTAGTTTTCTTCTGAGACTTGTGGTTTTTCTACTTCTTCCTCTTTAATTTTTTCCTCACCTAGTTTGTTTTCTTGTCCTTCAAGAAGTCTCAGAATATTCTCTTTATGCCTGTAGATAACAATTCCGCCAATGATGACGGCAAGAATAATATAAATTTTTGTTTCCGAAAAGAGACCAATGAATGCGGGCATGAGACCGGCAGCGACGACGGAGCCGAGGGAGACAAATCGCCAAATGTAGACAAGCCCCCCAAAAACGGCTATAGCTGCAAGTACGGACAGGGGACTGATATAGATAAAGACGCCCAGTGCCGTGGCAACACCCTTGCCGCCTTTAAAGTTATTAAAGAGGGGATAAATATGGCCGAGAAAGGCTACCAGCCCTACTGTTGCGATGAGCCAGGGGAAATCCCCTGCTACTACTGTCGTCACCAGCAGGGGGATGACGCCTTTCAGCGTATCCCCCGCCAGTGTTATTATTCCTGCTTTTTTCCCTGCAACTCTTCCCACATTGGTGGCGCCGATATTACCGCTTCCCTCCTTGGTGATATCACCGATACCATAGTATCTGGCGAGTATAACGCCGGTTGGGATGGAGCCGATGAGATAGGCGAAGAGTATGAGCAGGGTTTCCTTCATTAGTGTTGTGTCAACCGTAAATTAGCAGCCTCAGCGAGATGATAAGCGGTCATATGCAAGGCGCGCGAGCGCGGGACTAGCTGTAGATAATTCAAGCGAGCGCAACACAGCAGATGGCCGCTTATCATCTCGCCCGAAGGGAACCATTCATACCGCCCAATGCTGTGTTGCAGCCACTTGAAATATGAATAACTATTCCTGCGTGATTGCGCCTTGCCTTGGACTGTATGAAAGGCTCTGAGGCTGTCAATTGACGGTTGACGCAACACTAGCTTAAAACCATTCGCTGTCGGCTATTAAGAGCCGTTCTACGGGAGCTCCCGCCTCAATGTGAGAATCCATGATCTCTTTAACATCCCCAGGCTGGACCTCTTTGTACCATACGTTATCGGGCATGACCGTTACCACTGTTCCCAGGTTGCAAGGTCCGAGACAACCTGATGCTGTCGCCGTGATTTTACCATTAAGTTCCCTGGCTTCTCTTTCTTCCCTGAATGCATTAAGAACGTCGGAAGCGCCCACTTCTCCGCAACTCCCTCTCGGGTGTCCAGGCGGTCTTCTGTTACTGCAAACAAGTATGATTTTTTCCGGTTTTGGCATTTTAATCCTCCAATTTAATAGTTTTACTTAAAACTTACGGATATGGATATCCGTAATGGACATCCTGTATTTTATATATTTCTTTAAAAATTGCTTGATAATAAGCCGTGATGAAGGAATAACAAGCAGGAACCCTGTTAAATCGGTAGTAACACCCGGTGTGACGAGCAAGGCGCCGGCAATGAGAACGAGAGCGCCGTCGAAGAGCTCTTCCGCCGGAAAGCGGCCCTCCAGCATATTTTGCTGAAAGCGGGTAATAACACTGATTCCCTCCATCTTCACAAGGTAAGCGCCCAGCATGGCTGTAAAGATAACAAGCATTATCGTGTTTAAGGTCCCAATGACTGTGCCGATCTTGATAAGCAGGGCCAGCTCAATGACGGGAACGATGGTGAATATGAGGAATAGTTTGAAAAACATTTAATTTCCTTAATTAATTGATTAGCTACTGATCTTCACTGATTGATTATGATGCCCTATGATTATGTTTCTCCTTGTAATGTCATTTCGACCAAAGGGAGAAATCCTGGGAGCTAATTATAAAAAAGATTTCTCACATACCTTCGAAATGACAGATCAGTGCTTATCATAAATGATCTGTGTCAATCTGTGTCCAACCAGGCTTTATTCAAGAGCCAGATCAGCCAGTTCATCCCCTTCAAGAAACTCGAGCCCCGCCTTGCCGTGAGACCAGCCGTTGCAGAAACCGATTTTCTCCAGTGGATTAAGCATTTCCATTGCTTCGTCGGCATCGATTTCACCGGCCAGTCTCTTGCTGAAAATGTTGACCACCTCTTTTGTCACTTTATGTTGAGGGGATATCCTCAGTGTATCTACACCGATTGCTTTTAGATCGTCCACTTCCCGGATCAGGTTCGAACACTTGCCGCTTAATATCTGCGTTCCGTTCAACTTGAAGAGCGGTTTTCTGTCGAGATCCTCAATGAGCATTCCTTCGGGAAACTTGCGGCAGTCATACTTGCAGTTGCTCTTTAAAAGACCGAAAGCTCTTGACGTATAGCACCGCCATGAAAAAGCGAGGGGTAAATTGCCGTAAGCAAAGGCCTCCGTTTTTATGTCGCACTCATCAATAACTACCTTCATTGAATCGATAGAAAGTTCGACGGGGAAGATAAGCCGGCTTATACCGGCAGACTTGAGAAAGTTAACTGTCGATACATTATAGCTTGTAATATGAGGGCCTGCGGCAAGTTCCTTACCTTTTCCCAGTTGGAGTGATGCGGGATCGTTACACTCAATGGGGAAGGGGAGGGCCGCATCGTCTTGCACCCGTTTTCTGTCCATTTCATCTGCTACGAGAGCCAGGGATGATATATAGACCTTTTTCCCTGCTGCTTCGAGCTTTTTGCCGACTTTCTCAAGGTCGGACAGGGTAAGGCCTGCCATCTTTGGGCAGACTACCTGGCCGATGTAAACGATGGATAGGGGATAATCGGCTACTTCATCATAAAAATTCAGCAGTTCTTCCCTGCTCCAGTCGTAAAGGACCGGACCAAGGGATAGGTTGGTATTCGTTTCTGTCATTGCCTTTCCTTTAGTTGAAATTCAGATATGAGGTGACTATTTCTGGATGTAGGATCCGTAGGTTGTTTGCATCCCTTCCATGGTCTGGGCTGCCTGCTCCATCCACTTGTCGTCTACATAGTACCCTTCCGGGTCGTCATAGTAACGGTCAATGGCATCTCTCAGTATGCCCGTCATGGTGGAGACATAAGACCTCGTTCGTTGTCTTCCCTCTACCTTAAGGGAATCGGCGCCGCTTCCTATCATTTGGGGGAGGATTTCGAGGACATTAAGTGACGACGGTTCCTCGATGGGATAGCCGAGTTCTTCGCCGTTGAAATAGTAGCGGCCCTTGCAGCTCGTAGGATAAGAGGTGACTTCACCGGGGGCGTACTTGTTAAGCACGACGCTTCCAAGGCTCACCTTCAGTTCATTTCCTTCATTTTCAAAGGATACGAAACTTGACGGCGAGCAGACGCCGCCTGTGTTGCAGGAGACGCCTGTAATATAAGACGACAGGTAGCATCTTCCGCAGATGTTGATGCAGAGGCCGCCGAATCCGAAAACTTCCAGTTCAAAATCGCTCATTTCATCTTTGATTTCGCGAATCTCCTCGACGGTAAGCACGCGGGGAAGAACGGCCCTTTTAACGTTAAAATGCTCCCTGTAGAAATTAAGGCTTTCTACATTGGATGAACTGCCCTGGACACTCAGGTGAAGCCTCAGGTCGGGGTAGGTTTCTGCGGCATACTGCAATATTCCCATGTTGGCAATGATAGCCGCATCGGCGCCGAGGTGGACAACATTGTCTACCGATTCAAACCATACCTTCTCATCGTGAAACTGGGGGAAGGTGTTGATGGCAATATAGACTTTTTTTCCCTTTTTATGGGCATATTCAATGCCGTTGCCTATATCTTTGTTGCTAAAATTGAGCCCTTCGAAATTTCGGGCATTGGTGGCATTTCTGAATCCCAGATAAACCACATCGGCGCCACTGTCTATTGCCGCCTTAAGAGAGGGAAGGTTCCCGGCAGGGCAACATAATTCTATTTTTTCATCTTCCATTATTTCCTCATTTTCATGCTTTATTGAGTTCATGTTTCGTCTCTTCTGAATCGATGAGACGACGGACTACACATATTATCAGATTGCAAGTTTTTAATGCAAGATATAAGACTTTTTGGATGATTATGTCCTCTTTTGGTTGAAAAAAGAGTTTTTCTTCTTTGGTACAGTTTTCCTAATCGCCGATGATTTTTACCAGAACCCGCTTTTTTCTCCTGCCGTCAAATTCACCGTAAAAAATCTGCTCCCAGGGTCCGAAATCGAGGTCTCCATCGGTGACGGCAACGACAACTTCACGGCCCATGACCTGCCTTTTGAGGTGGGCATCGCCATTGTCTTCACCGGTCCTGTTATGCATATATTGTGAAATCGGTTCATGGGGCGCAAGTGACTCAAGCCATTTTTCATAATCCTGGTGGAGGCCTGACTCGTCGTCATTGATAAAAACGGAAGCTGTAATATGCATGGCGTTGACAAGTATGAGACCTTCACTGATATTGCTTTCTCTCAGGCACTGTTTTACCTGAGGCGTAATATTTAAAAAGGCCCTCCTTGTGGGGATATCAAAGCAGAGTTCTTTTCTGTAACTTTTCATGTCTCTTCTCCTTAGGTAGTGAGGTATTAGGCTTAATCGCTCTATACAGAGATTTATCATAAAGAAGGACTTTAGGGAACCTTTAAAAATCATGACCGGAATATGCGGATTCAAAAATAGTTACCTTCTTTTGTTATTCATATTTTATGGTGATTCATCACTATTGTTAAACGAGGGACAAGAGGAATGAAATGAAGATCAGCAAATCCCGCTCAACCCCGCAATAATCCATCTTGACCTCATTGTCTTAATTTGCTATGAAAATAATAAACACTACATGGGGGTTAACGTTATGAGAGAAATGTCAAAAAATCCTGAAGCCTTTGGAAAGCTGATCAATACAATCGTCTCGGCAATAGATATTAATGGAATGTTGACGGAAGTTGTTGATGAAATCAGGGAGTATATGGGCGCTGACCGATGCAGCCTCTATATCCTCGATGGTGAGAAGAATGAGCTTTATACACGAGTTGCATTGGACTGTGAACTGGAGGAGATCAGGGTCCCCGTTGACAAACAGAGCCTCATCGGTTATTCGGTTGCTGCCGACACAGTACTGAATATTGATGATGCTTACAATGAAAAAGAACTAAAAAAAATTGATGAAGATTTGTCATTTAATGATAAATTCGACAAACTGAGCCATTATGAAACCCGTAGCGTTCTTTGCATGGCAATTAAGCATCGAAATAAAACGATAGGCGCCTTCCAGGTTATTAATAAACCCGGTGGTTTTCTTCAGCAAAACATTCAGGCAATGAATGAATTTGCGCCGATCATAGCGCTTGCCATTAATAATGCTGTTATGGAAGAGAAGCTGAATAGAGCAAGCGCATAAGCCGGATTTTTGTGTGTCAGTTTATTTGACAGAGCGTTGCGCCGGATTTCCCCCGATATATTAAGGGTTTGTTGAACCCTGCTTTTCTGCTTTTAAATAAGAAGGGTGAAAGAAGGAAAGTGAAAGTGTGATTTGTATAAAGGGGCTGCGAAAGCGGCTCCTTTTTTTGATATGGAGCATCGTTTTTACATTCTTGTTCCTAAAAAAATAGTGTTTTTACCTGCCTTATTGGCCATTTATACATGAGGGAAGTCCTGAGTCGAGATCCGGGTATTTGGGTGTCACACCCAGTTCTTCACGCATAAGCCGGTTATTAAGACGCTTCGATTCGGCAAGATAGGAAAGCATTCCTTTACTCAGTTCTTTTTTGGCCTCTTCCAATGAGATGGCCGGTGGCCGTTTTATTTTTAACAGATCGGCCACTTTATAAAAGTAATCGGTCATCGTTGTGGGATGACCATCACAAATGTTGTAAAGGGAAGCTCGCCGGCCATTTCTGGCGGCTGCAAAGCATGCGTCGGCAAGGTCATCTGCATGGATGCGGTTACTGAAGGGCGATTCTGCTTCCCGCAACAGGGGCAGCCCCTCTTTCAGCCTTTTTACAGGTAGCTTGCCCGGGCCGTATATGCCGGGAACTCTCAGCACAATAACCGGTGTTCCCGTCTTCTCCCCCCAACTTTTCAATGTTTTCTCAGCCGATAATCTTCTTGTCGCCCTGGCTGCCTGTGGAGCCGGCGGCCTCTCTTCCGTTATCCACTCACCATTGCAATTTCCGTAGACACCTGTTGTGCTAATCAGGACTGCAACTTTTGGAAAAGGCGGTTTACTGTGTTTTTCCGTAAACGCTTTCATCCTGATGTCTTCTAAACCAAGCGGGGGAGGAGGCGCAAAGTAATAAAGAATGGTATTCTCCAGCGGAAGGCAGGGGAGAGCATTCTGCCCGTCAAGATCGCCTGCGATGCTTTCAATCCCGAGTCTTTCCAGTTCTTTTGCGGAGCTTTTGGAGCGAACAAGGGCTGTTATTTTACTTCCTCTTGCCTGTTCAAGTTTAGCGACTCTTTTCCCCATATAGCCGCAACCTATGATTAATACTTTATCCATTAAGCTTTTCTTGAGTTAGCGTTGAATTTGTTAATCCCATTCTTGCGTTGACTTGCCACTCACATCTGATAAAATCAGATTATCTTAATATGGGGAATAAGCGATGAAAAGTCCAGTGAAAGTTACGCCTTTCAGGATCAGCATGATCTTTACCGCACTTGCAATTTTTTCCTATATAACAGGTTTCTCTTTTTTTGAAACGATGGAGCTTAAAAGCCTCGATATGAGGTTTGTTACAAGAGGACCCAAGGCCCCGGGCCAGGAAGTCGTGATAATTACGATAGATGAGAAGAGTCTCGATCATTATGGCAGATGGCCATGGCCCAGGAAGAGGATTGCAGAACTGATAGATTCACTCACTCATTACGGTGTAAAGAGTATTGGCTTCGATATTGTTTTTGCCGAACCTGATCATAACGCTCAATCAATTGAAATTGTCGAGATTAAGAATAAACTGGATAGCCTTGCTATTAAGAATAGTGAACTTGATTTATTTCTGGAAAGTAAAATACGCGAAAATGATAATGATTCCATCCTTGCCGAGGCTATAAAACGATCAGGCCGTGTTGTCCTTGGCTATTTTTTTCATTTTAGTGATTCAGATCTCAAACATATTGATAAAAGCAAGATCAGGGAAGATAAGGAATTGAACCGTTCCAGTTATTCTCTGGTTCAACATATGACGGAAGAAGCCAGGAGTGTCGATTTTGCAAGTACTGCTTACTCTGTAGAATCGAATATCGAAAAATTTTCAAAGGAAGCGGCAGGTTTTGGTTATTTTAATGTCTTGCCTGATGAAGATGGAACTGTCAGGTGGGCTGCATTGATTATGAGGTATAAAGACAAATATTTCCCTCCGCTTTCATTGCAGTTGGCGAGGAACTATCTTGACGATAAAGGTTTGAAGATAGTTGTTGATGAATTTGGCGTTCAGTCGATTGTGCTTGGGGGCAGGGACATCCCTACTGATGAAGATGGAAACCTCCTCATAAATTATAGAGGTGTGAACAAAACATTCCCTCACTATTCAATATATGATGTTATTACAGGAAAAGTGCCCGGAGAAAAGCTGAAGGATAAGATTGCCTTGATCGGCCCTACAGCCATAGGTATCTATGATATGAGAGTTACGCCCTTTAGTGGTGTTTTCCCTGGCGTCGAAATCCATGCAAACATTATAGACAATATTGTTCATGGAGACTTTTTGTACAGACCTGAATGGATTGGCATGGTGGATCTTGTGATTATCCTGTTAATCGGTATTCTGCTTGGACTCTTGCTGCCAAGGTTGGGCCCTCTTGCGGGAGCTCTTTTTACTGTTGCTGTTTTTCTTCTCTTTACGAGTGGAAATTTTTATGCCTTTGTTAATGAGGGGGTTTGGCTAAATTATGTGTATCCTGCAATTTCCATTATTACAATATATACGTCAATTACCCTTTACTACTATATGACCGAAGAGAGAGAGAAGAAGAAGGTAAAGAATGCCTTCCAGTATTACATGACTTCTTCCGTTGTAAATGAAGTATTGAAAGATCCTGAAAAATTGAAACTCGGGGGAGATAAAAAAGTCCTTTCCGTTCTCTTTTCAGATATCAGGAATTTTACCACCATCTCTGAACAGATGTCGCCTGAATCCCTCGTTCAGTTTCTAAATGAATACCTGACGGTTATGACAGATATTGTATTCAGGCATGATGGAGTGCTCGATAAATATATGGGAGATGCCATTATGTCAATTTATGGCGCCCCTATGGATCAGGCAGACCATCCTCTAAGGGCATGTAAAACAGCCCTTGAGATGATGCAGGCCCTAAAAAAACTGCATCTTGTCTGGGAGGAGAGGGGGCTTCCTAAAATGAATATTGGAATAGGCATCAGTACGGGTCCCATGGTTGTCGGTAATATGGGTTCCGAGAGGCGTTTTGATTTTACCGTAATGGGAGATACCGTTAATCTCGGTTCCCGGCTGGAGGCAATTAACAAGGTTTATGGCACTAATGTGATTATTAGCGAGGATACCTATGACGGCGTGCGAAATGAAATGGTTTGCAGAGAGCTTGACCTTGTGAAAGTCAAAGGGAAGGAGCGGCCTGCAAAAATATATGAACTTATGGCGGAAAAAGGCCGTGATGGAAGGTATGAAAAGCTTGCTGCAGGTTTTGGTCTTGCTCTTGGTCTTTATAGGGAAATGAAATGGGATGATGCTATTTCAGCTTTCCAGAAAGTTTTTGAAATACGGCCTAATGACTTGACTTCTAAAATGTATATTAAAAGGTGCCGGACGCTTGCTCAATCACCTCCCCCGTCCGATTGGAATGGTGTCTTTAAGATGACAACCAAGTAGGTTGCTGTTGCCGTGCCGGATTACCTTACCCGGTTAAAAAATAATTCAAGCCGAGATCTGCAAGAGTTTAGGTTGAACAGAAAAATCAGGTTCCTGAAAAAAATAGACTCCCTTATTGGTCCTGTCTCCGTCCGGGTCGTCAACGCTTTATTAAAACCTCAAAAGCGTTTGTCCGGTAAAATTACCTCTATCCTTGTTATTCGTCCCGGGGGCATAGGTGATGCCGTGCTGCTTCTCCCTGCAATGAAAGCGCTTAAAGGCGCTTATCCTGATGCTGTAATTAACGTTTTATGTGAAAAGAGAAATGCCGGGATTTTTCACCTTTGTGCCGAGGCAGATAAAATCTCTCTCTATGACAGACCGTCGGAACTTTTGTCAGCAATTGCGGGCAGCTATGATATGGTTATAGATACAGAGCAGTGGTACAGGCTTTCAGCGGTGATAGCTTATCTCACGAGAGCGCCTTTAAGAATAGGCTTTGCCACTAACGAAAGAGAGGTTCTTTTTAGCAGACCGGTTAACTATTTTCAGGATAAATATGAAATGGAGAGCTTTCTCGATCTCCTTGGTGATTTACCGGAAAAGAAAAATCTAAAAGAGGAATCTTTTCTTACTCTTCCGGATAAAGAAGCCGGCGAGGCAGAGATGATATTAGGACCTTTTTCAGCCGGGAAAATAGTGGCGCTTTTTCCCGGTGGAAGCATCGAGGAAAAAAAATGGCCCCTTCAAAAGTTTCACCACCTTTCCCGATTACTGGTTGAGCAAGGTTATGCCCTGGTTGCAGTCGGCGGCAAATCTGATTATAGGGATTGCTGCCATGTGGCAGACGGTATTGAAGAATGTATTAACCTGTGCGGACAACTGACGCTTGCCGGGACTGCCGCCATTTTAAAGCGAGCATCCTTGTTGATAACAGGGGACTCTGGTATAATGCATATCGCTTGCGCGCTGGGTACGTCAACGCTTGCGCTCTTTGGTCCCGGTAATGAAAAAAAGTGGTCGCCCCGAGGGGGTGCGCATGCGGTAATCAGGAAGAGTATCGATTGCAGCCCCTGTTCGAGGTTTGGTGATACACCCGCCTGTAAAAAGAACAGGGAATGCATGAACCTTATTGGTGTGGAGGAAGTTTTTATAAAAACTGTTGAGTTGCTTGAAAGGTAGAAGTTATGGCCGTCATAGAGATGGAATCGTTGACGAAATTCTATAAAAAGGATTTCAGCAAAAAAAAGGTTTGTGCCTTGAATTCCCTTTCCTTAAAAATCAATGAAGGAGAGGTTTTTGGTTTTCTCGGGCCAAATGGGGCCGGGAAAAGCACGACCATTAAAATCCTTATTGATCTTATACGCCCCACTTCAGGAAAGGTTACTATCGGAGGGAAAAAAACTTCCGACATGACTGTAAAAAGAATGATTGGATATCTTCCCGAAAATCCATATTTTTATGACCACCTGTCTGCAAAGGAGTTGCTCAAATTTGGTGGCAGAAGCTGTAATATGGATAGTGAGGCAATTAAAGAACGAAGCCGGGAACTCCTGGAAGAACTGGACTTAACGGCGGCAATGAAGAGGCCTCTCCGGTCCTATTCAAAAGGGATGGTGCAAAGAGCAGGGCTCGCCCTGTCCCTTATACACAATCCCGGTATATTGATTTTTGATGAGCCTATGAGCGGCCTTGATCCTATGGGGAGGATCAAGGTTTTTAACCTTATTCTCAAGTTGAAAGAGGAAGGAAAAACAATTTTCTTCAGTTCCCATATTCTGCACGATATTGAGCGGCTTTGTGACCGGGCAGCCATATTGATAAACGGCAACCTGAATCGGCTGGTAGATGTAAAAAAAGACCTTGGCCGGGGAGACACACTTGAGAAAGTTTTTATGGAAGAGGTGAAAAAAACAGGGGGTATTAGAGAATGAGAGGTATATTAAGCCTTGCTTATATAACGTTTATCGAAGGGATAAGAAGCCGTGCCTTATTTGGTATATTCATCATGGCCCTCCTCATGTTTGCAGTGACAGTTACCTTGACGAATCTCTTTATGAGGGACATTGTAAAAGTTGCCGCAGATTTAAGCCTTGCCACTATTTCTTTTTCGGGGCTTTTGATGGTTATTTTTATTGGAAATAGCCTGCTCTCAAAGGACATAGATAAAAGGACCATATACATGGTTATCTCAAGGCCCCTTTCAAGGACCCAGTACATTTGGGGAAAGTTTGCCGGTATTGTCATGCTTGTTATTGCAGCCGTTGTGTTTCTTGGGCTCATATCATCGCTGCCTGTTTATTTTGCGGGACTGACTTATGAAAATCCAGAGGCGATTTTTAAATGGACAATCTATTTTTCAGCTATTGCTCTTATTGCAATGAAGCTCGCTCTGATTGCCTCTGTTACTATCTTCTTTTCTTCTTTTACATCGACATCCTTTATTTCTTTAATGTTAACTATCGCCACTTACATTATTGGCGCCAGTACGGAAACGGTTAAAGGTTTTTTGGATTCCAGGGCAGGCGGCGTCGATATTTCTCCTCTCATGGGATTTGTAATAAAGTGCGTTTATTATTTATTTCCAAACCTTGCCACCTTTGATATAAAGCTCCAGGCATCGCATGGCCTCCTCTTGCCGGAAGGCTATTTTATCTGGGCCCTGGTTTACTGGTTTTTTTATGCCGGCATCCTGGTTTCAGCAGCTTCTTTAATTATGGAAAGAAGAGAGTTCCCTTGAATCACCGGTTTATCACAATAGCATTGCTCGCTTTTTTTCTTCTGGGGTATCTTTCTGTTTTACCTTTCTATGAAGCGTCAAGAAAGGCGATAAAGAAGGAAGAAGTTAAAGGCATTACGCTTCCCCCTGCCATTATTAAGCTTTTTGCTCTTGAATACCGCTCCATCGCTGCCGACTTTCTTTTTGTTCGTCTGTCCCAGTTTTATGGAGGAAAGGTTGAAACTATAGAAAAGGCAACAAAAGATGACTGGCAGTGGCTTCATCGTAATCTCGACCTTGTAACTGAACTGGACCCTTATTTCCAGGATCCTTACTTTATGGCTAATGGTTTTCTCACATGGGATGCCGGTATGTATGAGGAAGCTGAAATGCTTCTTCAAAAGGCTGTAAAGGCGAGGACCTGGGACTGGACCTTTCCCTTTTTTATAGGTTTTAACAGGTTCTTTTTCATGGGAGATAATAAAGGGGGCGCTGATTATCTCCTTATGGCCTATGAGCGGCCCGGCGCATGGAATTTATTGCCTTCTCTTGCAGCCAGATTATATTATGAAGACAAAAAAACAGAGACAGCTATATCATTTCTGGAAAAAATATGGGAAAGAGAAAGTGATGTCAATATAAAAAAATATTATAGGGTGAGGCTTGATGCACTGAATAAAATATTGTTCCTGGAAAAAGCGGTCGACTTTTATACTGAAAAAATCGGCCTTCCTCCCGCCAGTTTAAAGGCGCTTGTCGACAGTAAAATAATCAGGGGAATTCCACCGGACCCTTACGGTGGAATGTTTTATATTGATAAAGAGGGAAAAGTAAAAAGCACAAGCAAGCTGGCACGCAAACCAAAATGAAAAGAGATTTACCCTTTTTTTCTTAATATTTTCAATAACCACCCCTGCCTGGGAGTAATCGCGCCCTGAGGACAGATTTCCTGGCAGCAGAAACAGTTAATGCATTCATCATGAAGGATATCAATTTTCTTTTCTTTAACCGACATAACTTGAACGGGACATGTCTTTATGCAATCCATGCATAATGTACAGCTTTCATGGTCCACTTTAGGTCTGGCGGTCATTGCACTTTTTAAATAGCGCCTTATAAAAGGGGGACCAAACATGAGGTCAATAATTTCAGGAGGGCTGAAATTGCTGATTTTCAGTTCCGAAATGGCAGGGCCAAAAATCCGGGTATCCCCTGCATGGGGGCTCACAAACCCTCTTTTTATGGCAGCATGGAAAAGCGGAACTTCTTTTTGACTAAGGCCCAGCACTTCTGTAATGACCCTGTCCATTGCAATGGCATTGGATGACGCAAAAAGCAAGCCCACACTCCTGGGGTCTCCACTGCCCGGACCATTCCCCTCCATAGCGGTAATGCCGTCTGCAATGGTGAGGACAGGGGCTACCATGTTGTAAATGTCAAGCAGAAGGTTTGCGAAGTGCTCTCTTGAAACTCCCGCCTTGTAGTGCCATTGCGGTTTTCTTTTTCCAACAATACAGCCGAAGCAGTTTTTAACGCCCAGAGTTACATACATTTGTGCATGTGTTTTGACTTTTGGCAGGTTGATGATTTTATCTGCCTCCATCACATCTTTCGAAATTTCCAGGCTTTTAAAGTTGGAGCCCTTGCATGTTTTCTTGTCAAGGGAGTCTTTGAATTCAACAAGTTTTGCGCCTGTCTTCAAGGAAACGCCGGTCATGCCTGTCTCTTCAAAGACGTTATCCATCTTGCCGATACCGGGGCTGTCTCCGATGGAAACAATGCCTCCCGCAGCCTGAACTTCTCTGGCGACCGCTTCAACCAGAGCAGGATGTGTTGTTATTGCTTTTTCAGGGAGTGCCGCTTTTAAGAGGTTAGGTTTTAACAGAACCTTGTCCCCTCTATTGATGAAGGTTTGAATTCCCCCAAGAGGAGCAAGCAGCTTTACCAGACTTTCGCTGACCAACTCTTCCTTATAGGTTTTGCACCTGACGATGGATACCTTCTCTTCTGACATTATTCTCTCGGTGATGTGCTTCTTCATTTTGCCAGGCTGGATGCAAAAACGAGTTCCACTCCTCTTTCTTTTAGCCCCGGCGCTACTTTTGCCAGCGTTGAGATAGTTGCCGGATAAGGGTGGCCTATTGCAATGGCTTCCCCTTTTTCTCTGGCAATGGCAACAGCTTTTTCCAACTGTTTTTCTATTGCATCCTCTGTCTGAACATTATCGAGAAATACGTTCCTTTCAGCGCTTTTTATGTTCATCTTTTTAGCGAGAGAATAAGCCCTGGACTTGTAGGAGGTCTTGCTGTCTATAAAAAACAGACCCCTCTTTTTTATCTCGCCAAGGACCAGTTCCATGCCCCTGGCATATTCGGTAAACCGTGATCCCATGTGATTATTGACACCTTTAATATGAGGCACCATATCAAGGTTGTTAGTTAGTTCTTTGATGATGCTGCTCTCATCCATGGATATTAGCAGTCCCCCCCTGCCGGGGTCTTTTTCCGGGTAATCCCTGGGTTCCATGGGCAGGTGCAGTATTACTTCCATCCCTGATCGGGTAGCGTCTGCTGCAGCCTCGACAGAATGGATTGTGTAGGGAATGATTGCATAGGTTATTGGAAGCTTGATGGCGATAAGGTCTGTATAGCGCTTTGTAAAGCCAATATCATCGATGATTATGGCAAGCTTCGGTAGAGTAACACCTTTAACTTCAGGCGTTGGAGGCCCTTCAGTTCGCTCTTCAGCTTGTATGGGTGGCGCTGAGACTGTGTTGTTTTCAATTTCAGCTGTTTGTTGAGGCGGGTATGGAGAGGTGAGCTTTTCTTTACCGAGAAAGTAAAGAGTGGCGCCGAGAAGCAGCGCCACTCCCAGAAAGAAATAGAGAAGTTTTATATTGTCATTGCCCTTTTTTTTTCTGCTTTTCCTGCTTTTTTTCATCAGGAGGTGCGCTGCATCCCCTTCATGAAGATTTCCCAGCTTTTCAGGATGTCAAGGGCTGATTTAATCTGGTTGTCGCTCTGCTTTTTTGATTCATTTTCTTTATTGTTATCACCATTCTCTTTGTCATTGCCATTCTTCATGTGATTTTTCAGGTCTTTTTCCCTGATAACAAGATGCTTTTTTTCGACAGGGCTTTCCATTTTGTCTATGATCAGGTCGGGCGTTATGCCTTCTGCCTGGATGGATCTGCCATTTGGCGTATAATATCTGGCAGTCGTAATTCTGATTCCCGAACCGTCTTCCATGGGGAGAATTGTTTGAACTGAACCCTTCCCGAATGTTTTTGTGCCCAGTATAAGCCCTCTCCCCGTATCTTGCAGCGCCCCCGCCACAATCTCTGATGCACTGGCGCTTCCGGCATTTACAATAACTACAATGGGGTATTTGGGTTCTGTGCCGGCTTCAGTGGCATAGAATTTCATCTTCTGTGCTTCCATTCGTCCATCGGTATAGACGATGAGTCCGGCAGACAAAAAGAGGTCAGATACCTTGACTGCCTGGTCAAGAAGTCCTCCGGGATTGTTTCTAAGGTCAAGGATCAAGCCTTTTATTTTTTCCGTTTTTTTCTCTATTTGATTTAATGCTTTTTTAAGATCACCCGTTGTTCTTTCCTGGAATTGCGTTACTTTCACATAACCATAGCTATCATCAAGAACTTCACTTTTTACACTCTTTATTTTTATTATAGCTCGCACAATCGGGAAATCAATCGGTTCCGGCTCACCTTCTCTGTAGATCGTCAGTACAACTTTAGTATTCTTTTTGCCTCTCATCCTTTTAACGGCATCCAATATAGTCATGCCCTTGGTAGGAACGTTATCTATTTTGATAATAATGTCTCCTGCTGATATGCCTGCCCGAAAAGCGGGGGTATCCTCGATGGGAGATACAACGGTAAGGACCCCTTCTTTCATCGTTATTTCGATGCCTACTCCCCCAAACTTTCCTTTCGTTTCAACCTGCATTTCCTTGAAACTCTCGGGGGGCATAAAGGATGAGTGAGGATCAAGAGAGGAAAGCATTCCATTAATGGCGCCGTAAATGAGCTCCTTCTTTTCAACGTCTTCGACGTAGTTTTTCTGAACAATGGAAATGGCATCGACAAGCACCTTCAGGTTTTTATAAGGGTCGTCTGATTGTTTTGCTGAAATAGGCCCTGATATTAAGGCCCCCATATTGAGCGCTATAATCAGCGCAATAGCAACCAACAAGGTATTTCTTAAATAATTGAGAAAAAGCTTCATATATTCCTCCTCATGCTGTCTCACCTTTTCAGGAGTGTTTAGGTTTTTTTATATTGTATGAGCATTAAAAAAAGATATCCAATAATTAATTTCATTCCAGGAAATCCAGCTTATCATTATAATTGTAAAAAACTTTTAAATGAAATAAAAGTATTAAATATATAAAAGTAAATAGTTTATTCTATTATGAATACATGAACCGGCGATTTCAATCAAAAGACGCTTTTAACATTTGCAAAAGCGGCGAATCTGCCCGTAATTAGGATTATGGATTGTATGTTAGTTTGGAAGCTGTTTGATTCCAGGTGTGAAGGGGATTTGCCGTACAGCATTATTTGTCCGGTCCACCTGAAAGGAAATCAAGAATGACTTCATCCAACCCTTTATCAGAAATAACATCCTGACCAAACTTCTCTTTTTCTTCTTCTTTTGTGAGTGTTTTTTCATTCGGGGGGGGAGGCGCCTTGGCCGGCTCATCAAATCCACCGGCTATGAGTTTTTTCAACATCCCCTTATGCTGCTCTTCCATGAGTTCTTTGACTACCGTTTCCAGGTTGTCAACTTTTATGATGTCGGCATAACTCGTTTTCTCTCTGGCAAGGATGGTTCCGCCGACATAGAGCAAAGTGATGATATGCGGTGTTTCAATTCCGCTATCTTCAGTTTGAATATGATAAATCTTGCCCTTATGTTTTATGTTATGGTTAAAGCCACGTACCATCGGTATATCTTCAGAATTTAAAGGGTTTAATTATCTGAAATTAGCATATAAAGGACATATTATCAAGAATAAATACGGGTTTCAATGTGCCTTTATTACCTTATTGCACGGTTTTGTAAGTTGCCATTAGAGAATAATAAAAAGGGCAAGTCTTTCACTAGATGGACATCTTCTGCTTGACTGAAAGGGAAAAAAAGGTTACCCTGTGTCAGTTCTTTGAGGGTTGAGGCGGCGTGGCCAAGTGGTAAGGCAGAGGTCTGCAAAACCTTTATTCACCGGTTCGAATCCGGTCGCCGCCTCCAAACTTCCTGGAGCCCCACCTCTTAAATCACATAATCTTGCTGGTAATGCTTAAAAGTAAAATAATAGGAATAAACAATATTCAGTCATGGGTTGCTTTGAAAGAGGAATGTCTGCCTGCCGATTTTCTTATCGTGATGTTTTGCGAGTTGGCAGCTGGATTGCAACAGGTTTTGCTTTTCGTTAGCACGGTTTAGTTTGTTATGATTGAATTGGCAGTTAATAATAGCGTTTTACGCTCTCCTGCTTGTTTCGTCACGGTAAATATGGCTTGACACTTCTTTGTAATATTGTAATATTGAATGTCTGCATTAATTCTTTAGTAGCCGGTGGTATTTGATTTGGGTAAAGTGGAACATTATGTCCTGTCATTATTTCTCATATAATAATTCCTGTTTAAGCCTGCACTTGAAGAGAGCTCTCTTTTCTTCTGTTGTTTGCCTGCTTGTTTTTTTTCTTTTTCCATTCCTTTCTTATTCAGATGAGTTGCCTGTTGGTGGTAGTGGTGATATTGTAGAGGTTTTGTACCCCATGGAAAATTCTCTTGTCTCTATGGAGTTGAGTCATTTAATCGCTGTTGTTACCGATACGAGGGGAGCCTACGCTGTTATTCGGGTTAACAGGCATATTACGCCGGTAATTGATATGACGACTGAAGAGTATAGGAAGCTTCTTCGCAGAAACCTCATTATTCGTCTTTATCTTTTGCCGGGAGAGAATGAGGTTGTAATAACTCTGAAAGATGTTGATGGGAATATTCTGGGAAATAAAAGTTTGAAAATCTTTTACAGGAGCAGGCTTGGCAATGTATCTTCTTCTATTCCTTCCCTCTATAGAGAAAAGCCGATGCATTTTCCTGAAAATGAAATCGTATGTAAAAGCTGTCATAAAATGACCGCTGATCCCCTGGTAGATATTGATCCGGAAAAAAAATATGACCTCTTTTGTAATCGGTGCCATGATTCGGCATTTGCCGACGATAAACCGCATGGCTCGGTAGAGTGGAAGTGTCTTGTTTGCCATAAATATGCAGGTGAGCCAAAGTACCGGCTTAAAGATGACGATGGAAAGTTTTGTGCTGATTGCCATAGTGATGCCCTTGCCCGGTTTACAATGATGAGTTCCGTCCATCCCGATGTGGAGCAAGTTAAATGTCTGTCTTGTCACGCAAACCATAATTCAGAAGATGGATTTATTGCGCAGTCTGTTAATGAACTTTGTTTTGATTGTCATCAAGAAGTTTATAGAGGCAGCCATATTACCTCCGGACATACATTGAAGGCAAGAAAAGACCCGTCAAGAGAGGGGAAAGAGTTTAATTGTCTCAGCTGTCATGATCCGCATTCGTCGGATGTGGAAATGCTTTTAAAATTTCCCCGGGGCATGACTATGTGTGCAAAATGCCACTCAAAGTGATTTGACGTTTGCGCTTCGTCATATGACTGCTTGACCTCTGTTGAGAGGTTTTGTTATAAATAATTTAGATGAAGGACTAAACAAAAATGGGAAATTATATGTTGCAAGCCTTATTGTATTTTAAGTTTTTACTTCTTTTTGTCTTTCTCTTTAGCACTTTATGGGGATGTGCTGCTCCCAGGGCCAGGCCCGATTATCGCTTCCTCTGGCCCCCCCTTCCCGCTACTCCGAAAATCGAATGGATTGGCTCCTATGGTAATTACACAGATTTCAATAGATATCGAAAGAGTTTTTGGGCAAGAATTGCGGGAGGCCCTGCGTCTTTGAGTCTTATCCGGCCATGGGGAATTGCCGCTAGTCAGTATGACAAGGTTTACGTCGGCGATACCCAGCGAAGCCAGGTGCTGGTTTTCGATATGGTGAAGCAGGACGTCTATGTGATGGGTGCGGGGCGCTATGCAAATCTCTTTAGCGCTCTTATGGGAGTTGCTGTCGATTCAGCGGGCAATATTTACGCCTCCGACTCACAAAAGAATCAGATTTACGTTTTTACAAAAGATGAAAAACCGCTAATCAATATCGGGGATGATACTCTCCTTAGCTGGCCTGTCGGGATTGTTGTCGATGACGAGAGAAACCGGCTTTATGTGGCTAATAATCACCATCATAATATTGCCGTTTTTGATCTTAGCGGAAAACATCTCTTTAATGTGGGGCGGCGAGGAAAAATGCCGGGATATCTGAATTTTCCTACCGATGTTGATGTTGATTCAAAGGGTAATATAGTTGTTGCTGATTCCATGAATGCCAGAGTGCAGATCTTTAGCCCTGATGGGCAATACCTGAAGCATTTTGGCAAGCGAGGTGACGGGATTAGTGACTTTGAAATAATCAAGGGGATTGCAGTTGACAGGGCTACCGATAATATATATGTAACCGATGGAAAGGGAAATGACTTTAAAATTTTCAATAGTGAAGGGGAGTCGCTTCTTAGTATAGGGGGGATGCATTCTGTTAAGAGAAGACGAGATGAGGCGCCCGGTGGCTTTCTTCTGCCTCAGGATATAGAGATTGATAAAAGTGGCCGGATCTATGTTGTTGATTCTTTAAACGCACGCTTTCAGGTTTTTAAAATTATTGATGATCAATGGTTAAAAGAAAAACCGCTGAAGGATTTTGGCACTAAAATTGAATAGTTTTTGTAAAAATAAAAAACTAACGAAAGGAGGTGAGAACATGAAAAAAGCAATTCTATTAGCTCTATTAGCTATGGTTTTTAGTCTTTTCGCTGCAGCAACAGCGATGGCCACTATTGAGAACTCAAGGCATAACCTTAGTGACTGGGGGGCATACACTTATTCGGCTGAGGCTGGAGGTACGACGGAGGTCTGTATTTTCTGTCATACGCCGCATAATGCTGTAAAGAACTATCCCCTTTGGAACAGGACTAACCCTGTTACGGTTACCTTTAACTTCTATTCATCGGCACACTTTAATATGTCGCCAGGCGGCAGCCGGTCGGGTATTGAATTTACGCCGGGCAGTGTTTCACTGCTTTGTATGAGTTGTCATGATGGAGCAACAGGACTCTTCTCAGCTGTTGTTAACAAGTTCGGAGAGGTTGCTACTTTTGCGGGTGGTCCAGCGCTTAAAGGTCCTGCTGCAATTGGTGCTGATCCACAGTCGTTGTCGAATGATCATCCTGTAAACTTCCAGTATACCCAGGGATCTGATGCGACCTACTTCAGGCCGCAGTCCGGTGCTGGCAGTGCGGAAGAGCAGGGAATTAAGTTCTTCGGTTCTACCGGTAATTACGTGGAGTGTGCTTCATGCCATGATCCGCACAGGATCGATACGGGCAAGTTCCTGAGACAGGCTAACACGTCTTCAAATCTGTGTCAGTCTTGTCATCAGAAGTAATCGCCTTATATTGTTGTGCAGCTTAAAGGATGGGCAGCTTGCCCATCCTTTTTTTTGTCCGGGAGAGAGATATTGAAGGCCCCACTTTCGTCTTGATTTTTAGGAAAGTTTTTTTCCTCTGAGCATGCTCTCTTTATTTCTCCGAGAGATAGATGTTTTTTATTGAGCGATTGGTTTCGGGCCTGATTGGGCCATTTGATGGGGGTGGTCAATTGGCGATATATTCTGCTCTTTCGCTTTTACGCTTTCGGCGCTCTATCCAATATTTTTCCAAAAGGTTTTTTGCTTTTTCATGATAGCTGGAATGATAGCTGGGCTTGACAAAAGCGCTTGTTATAGCTGACGATAGTTATCTTTCTTTAGGTAAAAACCATATTTTTTGCGAATCATACAAACGGTATATATATTGCAATACAAGGAAGGTAGCTTGTTGTAACTTCTTGACTTTTATGATAAAAAGTGGTAAACAGGCGTATCTTGGGATTGTTTTTGTGCTTATTAATAACTAAAAAAGGGGCTTTCTATTTGTGTCGTAATAGTTATCAAATATTAATATTCTTTTTCTTCCTGCTCCTCTCTGCTATTCCTGCGGGTCTGGATGCCAGAATGCATAGCATAGAAGGGGCTGCACACCTGGGCTATGACGAATATGATATTAGCTACAGTACCGGTGGTGGCGCTTCTGCCAATTCTTTTTATCAGCAATATCAACTGTCTACCGGTTTTTCAGGTAATCTTTACAATGAAAGGGGCGGTCTCTACAGATTCGGGATTATCTACAATTATAAAGATTATCAAAATGAAATTGATGGCAACAGGTATTCTTTAAATTCAGGGGACCTTGACTGGAACGGTGAATTGACATTGGCCCTTTATCATTTAAAAGGTTTTTCTGTTAAGTTTTATGCTGAAGAAGATGAAAGCAGTCAATATAGTTATACCTCTATAGGGGGGGGAGGTGGAGTCCTGGCCGGTGGATTTAAAACCGATGTGGAAGAAACGGTCTATAGAAAGCGAGGATTCTTTGGACGTATGGGAGTCAACGGGGGGCCATATTATTATTTTTCCTATAATAGTTCAGAGTCAGAAAGTATTTATGGTTATAAAGAACGAATTGATTCGGGAAACTTTAGTATTAATAGCGGTACAAACTGGATTACTGTTTCAAAGTCTCAGTCTGACCTGGGAGAGTGGGATGCATTTGAAATGAATGTGGGTAATGTGGGAACACACTTTGGAAAGATTGGGAGAAATAAAGGTGTTTCCTATAAAAGATACTGGTACAGGATAAGTAATTGGCTGAATATTTCAACCAATTATCGATACGCTAAAAAAAATACGTCTACCGTTGATACAGAAACTAACAGGCTGACCTTTGCATTGAAAGGAAAGAGAGAACAATGGACTGCTTTTACATTCTCTACCTACGGCCGCTCTGATAGCGGCAACCAAAGCACTTATGATTTATCCATCCCTTTTTGGTTGAATACTTATCCCTCTGCTAAATCTTTTTTGGGTTTGAAAAGTTCTTATTCGGAGAGAGGGGTCAGGGATGAAACAACGGCGACAGAGAGTAAGGGTAAATCTGTAAACGAGGAGATCAGGCTCTGGACAAGGCCAAAGGATGATTTTGCGCTTGAGTCCAAATATTCTTTCGCCAAATCTGATGCCGACCAGGCGGATTCCGTATCACACTCTTTTAGTATAAGAGGGTATACGGAGAGAAGAAAACAGACAAACTACGGCGCTTTATACTCTTTTAAGGTTGCCCGGAAGGATGATATCCTGGAAAGAGAAAGATCATCTTATTCGCATATTGTAAACGGCAGTCTGAGCTATGTCATTGAACCGGAAAAAGTCATCAATATAGGTCAGAGTATTGCTTTCTTTTATGACGAAAGTGGTGACCTTCATGAAAAAAGCAAGTCATCATCCACAAGTCTGAATTTTAGAACGAATGTTGGCGAGAAAAGTAATTTTTCCCTTGCCATGTCAAAATTTATCTTGAAGTATGATGATGGCTCGTCGTCTGTTGAAAATGAATTAGAAATGAATTTCAGCAGCAGGATAAGCAGTAAGGCATCTTTTAAGGCTAATCTGGACTATGACTTTAGAGATTCAGACCTTGCAAATAATCCGTCAGATGAAAAATACCGGTCCGAATTGAAATTGACTTATAAAGAATCCAGGGAGCTTACAAGTATTACTACCATGTATAACAACAAGAACCTCGGTTCATCATATGCTTCAGAGATTAAAGGTATTTCCGAATCGCTGAAATATACAATTTTTAGAACGGGATATAGCAGTAGACCCCTTCTAAATACCAGTGTGGGATTGTCCTATTACCAGGAGGACAACATTATTGGTAAGTTTAGATTTGGAACTTATAGTATCGCGCTTGATTATTATCCTATGAGATATGTCCGTTGTGGTTCCGCTATTCGTGTCAGGGATGATTTGGAGGGGCCATTACATGAATTGAATTCAAGGGCTTATGTTGCAGTTAAATATCCCCTTCTGCAAATAACAGGAAGTTACATACATAGAACCTATGATAATGTTTATGGTTCGGGCCTTGAAGAAGATAAATATAAAATTGATATAGCTAAGAGGTTTTAAAGGCCGGTCTTTTCTAAAACAAGATATGCAGCATGGACTTTGGGTTGCATTTGTAACGATAATATCATGATTGTTATCCTTTTTTTTTTCTCTCTTTTTTTACTTTCCATATCGCTCCCTCTGTTACCATTGGTGATGCCGGTGAACTTGCAGCCGCTTCATGGCACTTAGGGGTTCCGCACCCGCCCGGATATCCTCTCTATAATCTTTTTGCAAAGTTATTTACACTTATACCTGTCGGCAGTATTTCTTACCGTTTGAATTTTCTTTCATCTCTCCTTTCTTCATTAACAGTCGTCATTGTCTTCCTCGTCGTTTCAGATATACTTAATAAAAGGGTAATCACTCATAATGAAGAGGGAAGGGGATTGCTTGAGGCTAAAGATTCAAAGGATGTGACCGCTTTACATGCCTCCCTGTTTGCCGCCTCTTTTCTTCTGGCTCTTTCCCCCACATTCTGGGTACATGCAGAGGTAACAGAGGTTTATAGCCTTAACGCCTTTTTTATAATACTCCTTTATTGGTTGTCGGTCAGGCTCTACCTTGGACTCATCAGGGGAAAAGCTTTTTTTCTAATGGCATTTCTTTTTGGTGTGGGACTTGGAAATCATCATACCTTGCTGCTGCTGCTGCCTTCTTTATTAATCCTTTTGTGGCCACTGTTAAGAGGGGCTATATTTAAAAGTGATATAAATGACAGTAAAAAAATAATAAAAATTAACTTTTGGAAGGGAGCTTTTTTTAGCCTGCTCTTCTTTATTCTCGGGTTCTCTGTCTATCTCTATATTCCAATCAGATCTAATCAAAATCCATCGCTTAATTGGGGGGTGCCCTCTGTCTTTAGTAATTTTATGGATGTTTTTATGAGAAAAGGCTATGAAACTCAGGTTTATGGCAGATCATGGGATACTTTGTTTCAACAAATTAAGAGTTTTGATCCTTTGTTTGAATTTGGAGTTTTTGGTGTATTGTTAATTTTTGCCGGTTTTTACGCTTTATGGAAAGCCAGCAAAAGAGTGGCATTTTCATTACTGGCAGGGGTATTCTCCTTTAGCATTCTTATTATATTGCTTGTCGGAAATTTCAAGGGAAACCCTGAAATCTTAATGCCGTTCTACATTCCTGCCCATGTTTTCTCTTCAGTCATTATTGGCGTAGGACTATGGTTTTCTTATTCTATGTTAAAAATATTTCCGGGGGCCAATGTTGCCCGTCCTGTCTTTTTTGCCTTTATCCTTATCATTTCTATCGTAACCTATTCAAAGAATAAGAGCTTTGCTAATAAGTCTGATAATTTTCTTGCTTATGATTATGGTTTTAATGAAATGAATTCTTTTTCTGAAAATGCGGTTTATCTTCCAAAGGTTGACAGCAATACCTTTGTCTTGTGGTACCTCCAGAAAGTTGAGAAATACCGGGAGGATGTTGACATTATACCCATTTATTTTCTAACGCAGCGTTGGTATTTGCCTCAGGCCCTGCATCACATGAAGAGACCCTTTTACCCCCTGGGGCAGAGAGGGGCTAAAAAAACGCTTGCCATGATAGGCTCTGTTTTTGATTACTATTACGAAAAGAAGGATGTTTATAGCAATTATATGGACGAAGAATATATTCCGCCGGGTATACACACTATTACTAACGGCATAACCTTTAAGCTCTCCAGGAAAGAGGAGAAGCCAAAAAGATCTGCCTGGAACTTTTATAGATTGCGCCATGTCGGGGACATCGCTTCGGCTGCAGGTTATGAAGATGAGGTAATTTTAGAAAACTATGCATCTTCTTACTATAATTATGGTCTTGAAATGTACATGTCCGGTAAGACTGAGGAAGCGATTGGCGCTTTTGAAAATTCTTTAGCTATCCGGCCATTAAATGCAGATGCATTAAATAATCTGGCTATGGTCTATGCTGAAAAAAATATAATGCTTGAAAAAGCAGAAAAAATGGTTCTACAAGCAATGCAACTGCATACTCAAAAAGGGAAAAAGTACTTTAATGTTGTCGATACATTAGGATGGGTTTACTATAAGATGGGCCGCTATGAAGCGTCTTTGGACAGGCTTGAAAGCGCGAGATCTTATCTTGAAGGTGACCCATACTATCACTATCATCTTGGTATGAATCTTTACCGGCTTGGAAGGAAAGATGAGGCGGCTAATGAACTCTCCAGGGCATTAGTTATTAATGATCGCAGTATACAAAAAGAGGTACTCACTTATTTAGAAAAAGCCGGGTCAATCCAAAACCATTAATTTAATTGCAATTGCCGGCTATTCTCCTTAAACCTGTTTATAACTTTAAAGAAAATAAAATGAGAAAGATGCTAATTAGTCGGGGGATTTTTATTGTTTTCATAACGCTTCTCGTTTATCTCCCTGCATTGCAAAATGAATTTGTTAATTGGGATGATCCAAAATATATTGTAGAAATGCAACGGTTTCAACCGATAAACATGACTAATATCCACCAGATTTTTACCGGTTTTTATGTGGCAAACTGGCATCCTCTTACTATTTTGTCACATGCAATTGATTACAGAATCTGGGGACTTAATCCTTTTTGGCATCATCTCGGTAATAATATTTTACACGGATTTAATACGCTGCTTGTGCTCATATTAACTTTTCAGCTTGTAACCGTTAATAAAATCAAAGGGGAAGGCAGGCGATATGCTTTGTCTGCAGCATCCATAACGGCCCTTCTTTTTGCTATTCACCCACTTCACGTAGAATCCGTCGCCTGGGTGTCTGAGAGAAAAGATCTTTTATGTGCCTTTTTTTTTCTCCTGAGCATTATTTTTTATAACAAGTACCGTTCTTCAGATTCCAAAAAAGCTGTCTTGTATTTTTGCACTCTCTTTTCTTTCATGTTGTCCCTTTTCAGTAAACCCATGGCTGTTACTCTCCCTCTTGTTCTTTTGATTCTGGATTTTTACCCTTTAAGAGGTTTTACGAAAGAAAAGGATCATAGGCAAATTATGTGGCTAATTGTTGAAAAAATTCCTTTTTTTATTTTTTCATTAATTGCGTCTGTTTTGACAATGAAGGCCCAGGTTGAATTTAACGCTTTGAGTTCCACCAGGGTTTTTCCTCTTATGGAGAGGCTTCTAAATGGGATTCATTCGCTTGCTTTCTATTGGATTAAAATGCTTTTTCCCTTCAACCTGGCTCCTCTTTATCCTTACCCCGGAGAAATTTCTTTTTTTAGCCCCGAATATTTGTTTTCTGCTATTGCTGTTGTTTTGATTACTTTATTTGCTCTGCTAAGGTTTAATAAAAATAAACTCTATTTTTCTGTATGGATTTACTATCTGGTCACATTGCTCCCTGTCATCGGGATCATTCAGGCTGGTGGTCAGTCTGCGGCGGACCGTTATATTTATTTACCAGGCGTTGCCCCTTTTATTCTTGCAGGGCTTGCCTGTTCCTCCCTTGTTTGCGGGAAGGAAAAGGTAATGGCTCTCCTTGCAAGAGCAGCTATTCTCTTCTGCTCGCTTCTGCTGGTTATTGTTACAGTCAAACAGACAGGTATCTGGCAAAATTCATTAAACCTTTGGAACCATGAAATAAAAGTTCTCCCAAAGAGCTCTCCATTTATTTATAATAACCGTGGAACTGCATATATGCAGTTGAAAAAATATGAAGAGGCAAATGCTGACTTTGCAAAAGCGATAGAATTGGGCCCTACCTATCTTGATTTTTACAGAAGCAGGGGAAATTCATACATGGAGTTGGGGCATTTTGCAGAAGCCATATATGATTATAGCCATATAATTAAAATCGACGATAAAAATGAAATAGCCTACAATAGCAGAGGCGCTGCCTATCATATTCTTGGTAGGACAAATGAAGCAAGGAGAGACTATGAAAAGGCTTTGGAAATAAATCCGGACAATGGGAGAGCCTTTTATAATATTGCTTTAATTTTTGAGGAAGCCGGAGAAATGGAGCAGGCTTTTTTATATTACCAAAAAGCTGCCTCCCTCGGGATAGCGGAAGCTGTTCATAAACTTCAGTGAAGTGACAGGGATTCTTTTTCTTATAAAATAATTGGAGTAAAGATGATTCACAACAAAAAAATAGTTGTCGTTATGCCGGCTTACCATGCAGGGCGTACTCTGGAAATAACTTATAACGATATACCCTTTGATGTCGTAGATGATGTTGTTCTCGTTGACGATTATAGCAGTGATGATACGGTAAAAAAAGCTGCCCAGCTCGGGATAAAGCACATTATTGTTCATGAAGAAAACAAGGGCTATGGTGGAAACCAGAAATCCTGTTACAGGCAAGCCATTAACCTTGGCGCTGATATTGTTGTTATGGTTCATCCTGATTACCAGTATGCTCCTAAACTGATAACGGCCATGGCGTCCATGATTGCATCGGGAGAGTACGATGTTGTACTGGGTTCCCGTATTCTGGGCACGGGAGCGCTTAAAGGAGGCATGCCTTTTTACAAGTACATTGCCAACAGATTTCTTACGCTTATTGAGAATATTCTTCTCGGACACAAACTCTCTGAATATCATACCGGTTACAGAGCTTTCAGCCGTGAGGTACTGGAAGGTCTTCCTTTAAACAGGAATGGAGATGATTTTGTTTTTGATAACCAGATGCTTGCCCAGGCTATTTATTTTGAATACAGGATTGGTGAGATCAGCTGCCCAACCAGGTATTTTGCTGAAGCTTCATCTATCAGCTTTAAAAGAAGCGTCGTTTATGGCTTTGGCGTGCTCGCGACGGCCCTGAAGTTCAGGTTGCACAAGATGGGTTTGAAAAAAATCCCTCTCTTTATTAATGAAAAGAATGATGGTGAAGATTAAATGGTTTGCCCTTTGTGCAGCAGCTCTGATATTTCGGATATATTCAGTTTAGATAAAAGAATCTCTGATAAAAGCTTTCAAATCAAAAGATGTAATAAGTGCCGTATTGCCTGGACCTGCCCTATCCCCGATAAAGAACAATTGTCCTGCTATTATCCCGATGAGTATCATGGAAAAGGCGGACAGGAGCGTTTTAATCCTTTGATGGAGTTTTTTGTCAATCTTTCAAGAAGAAAGAGGGCCTCTATTGTAACCGCTTTTACTGAAGGTAAAAGCGGGAAAATTCTTGATATCGGTTGCGGACGGGGTGTAATGCTGAACATATTAAAAAAGATGGGTTGGCAGGTTTGTGGCACGGAATTGTCTAAAAAGTCATCTTCTTTCGCCAGGGAAAGGCATGAAATAGAGGTAATAACAAAAGATATTTCCCATTGTGATTTTCCTGAAAAATCCTTTGATATTGTCACTATGTGGCATGTGCTGGAGCATTTACCCGCCCCTTTTTCCACTATTGAAGAAGTTGGCAGGATTTTGAAAGACGGGGGACGTTTGATTGTGGAAGTTCCCAATTTCGGAGGTCTTCAGGCCACTTTTTTTGCTAATAAGTGGTTTCACCTGGACTCTCCCCGTCATATTTTTCATTTCAATGAAAAATCTCTTGTTAAATATATTGAAAAGTGTGGTTTTCAGGTCATCAAGAGAGAAAATCTTTCCTGGGAATATGATCCCTTTGGTTTTATTCAAAGCTTTCTAAATATAGTCTCTATTAACTTTGACTCTTTTTATAATTTTTTGAGAAGCGGGCCGGGGAAGATGCCCGGTGGTGGCAGTTGGTCATATATGGTTGACGTTTTTATAGCAATTGTTCTTTTCCCCCTGCTCTTCCCCTTGTCATTGCTTGCCTCTCTTTTCAGTTCCCTTTTCAAAAGAGGAGGAATTATACGTCTGTTTTGTATAAAAAAAGAGAATATGTAAAATAACATTTTCTCATGGTTTGTCTTGTTGTTTCAGGAAAAATGATAAAGTAAATTATTAATGATAGGATGTTTTTTATAAATGAAAGAGAACGATTTACCTGTTGTTTCCATAATTATCCCCGTTAAACCGGGAGGAGAAGTAAAAGCCTTAAGGGCTGTTGAAAAAATTGACTATCCCGGGGAAAAGCTGGAAGTTATCGTTGCTGAAGGGTGTCATCCGTCAATTCAAAGAAATGAGGCGGTAAGGCAGTCGAAAGGAGAGATTCTCTATTTTCTCGATGATGATGCCTGTCCCACGCCTTCTAATATAAAAAGGTTGATTATGCAGCACAGGGCTGCAAATGTCGCTGCCGTTGGCGGACCGAGCCTTGCTCCCGAGGGAGACAGTTTTATTCAGAAATGTTTTGAATCGCTCTTTATTTCGCCCTTTGGCGGCGCAGGGATCAAGAATCGTTACCAATCGGTCGGCACGGTACGAGAATCTTCAGAGAAAGAGTTGATTTTGTGCAATCTCAGTTTCAAGCGATCCGTTTTTGAGCAATTTGGCGGTTTGAATGAAAAGCTTTTTCCCAATGAAGAAAATGACTTGATGGTTCGTATTGAAAAGAATGGCTGCAAGCTTATTCACGATCCTCATATGAAAGTTTTTAGAAGCCAGAGAAAGAATATCAAACGCTTTGCCAGGCAGATACTCAATTATGGAAGGGGGCGAATGGAGCAGACGCTCTTTCACCTGCCCTCTTTCGGGATAGCCCATTTTGTTCCCCTTTTTTTTCTCGTCTATGTTATTACACTTCCTTTTATTGATAATTTTATTTATTGGACACCCCTTTTTTTATACCTTATTTGTGACCTTCTTTTTTCCTTCTTGTCAGCCCTGAAAGACAAGGGTTCTTTTTTTCGTAAAACGATGAAGCACATATTTATGATGTTTCTTTTTCCGGTAATGCATCTTTGTTATGGCGCAGGAATGTTATGGGGGATGAAAACCTTTTTTCTAAAAGCCAAAAAAGATTTACCCGTATACATTAAAAAGATTGCATAGATGCCTTCAAAAAAGAAACTGTTTGATCAAAAAACCGGTTTTAAAAGGGGTTAATAAATGACTAATCCAGGTGCAGAAAGCAGGAAGCATGATAAGCTTATCTTCCTTTTTGTTTCTTTTGCCGCTTTTTTTATCGCTGTCTTTCCCATCGCAAATTATGATCTCTTTTGGCATCTGGCTTTTGGTAAAGTTCAGTTTTTAGAAAAAGCCTATTTATCTACAGAAATATTTTCCCATACGAGAAATGGTCAGCCCTGGTTTAATCACACCTGGCTGACGGGCTTGACTTTTTATATTGTTTATTCCTTCACCGGTTATAAGGGCTTAATTTTAATGAAGGCGCTATTGATTTTCGGTATTGCCCTTATGATGACGAAAGTGCTGAATGACAGGGGCCATCATAAAGGCGTTATAATTACATTAATTCTTTTGATGCTTTTATCGAGCCTTTTCAGGTATCTGGAACGCCCTCATCTGATTACTTACTTTTTTCTTACGCTTACCTATTTTATTTTAGAGCGATATGTTCGGGGAATAAAGGGTCCCAAAATACTTTTTTTGCTGCCTTTCATTGGTCTTCTTTGGGTTAATTTTCATTCCGGTGTTGTTTTTGGTCCCTTTCTTGTTTCTCTTTTCATTTTAGCGGAAGCCCTCAGGCAAATCCTTGTGGAGAGGACTTTGTTCAGTATAGAAATATTGAGGAGAGTAAAATGGCTGTTATTGGGCTTGTTTGGGCTGCTGGCAGGTTCCCTGGTCAATCCTAACGGCATTAAACCCTATAGCCAGTGGCTTGGCATGGGGGGCAAGCTTGATTTACAGGGGGTATCGGTTAATTATATGGCCGCCATGGGAACGGAATTTCTTCCTCCCGCCTTTCAGGAATTTCCTCTTTTCTGGTTTTCTCTCACGGCCATTTTTTTATTGGTAATTTTTTATTATAAAAGGATTGATATTGTCGATATGGCTGTGGCCCTGCCGTTTCTCATCCTTGCCCTTAGATACAACCGTGCTATTGGCATGTTCAATATTTTTATGCTCCCATTTTTTGCATCCCTTCTTGAGGGGTTTGTAAGGACAAGTAAAGTGGGCAAAAAGATAGCAGGTTTTTTCCTGATCCTGCTGCTGGGGCTCACCCTGCATTTAAAGTTTTTTGAAGATATGGGGAAATACCGTTTTGCTTTTGGGCTGAATGAAGATTATACGCCTGTTGATAGTGCAAAGTTTATTTCAAATAACGATCTTCCGGGGAATATGTTTAATACGGAAGCGCTCGGTGGATACCTTGAATGGATCTTCTATCCCGGGAGGATGGTCTTTTATGATAACAGGACAACCATTTTTGGGCAGCTTTATGAGGAGATGCATAAGCCGGGCTTTATGGAAAAGTATAATGTTAATTATGGCATTGTCATGAGGAGCCAGTTTCCACCGGAGATTCTTTTTCCTGAAAAGAACTGGGCTCTCATTTTCTGGGATCAATGCTGTTCAATATATTTAAAAAGGGTCCCTCAAAATGCCGAACTAATTGAAAGATACAGCATCAGATATTTCAGGCCAACCTTGAATTTAAAAGCGGCGGTAAGGCGTGCAAAAAGAGAGGGTGCATCTAAAAAGATCATTAAAGAAATGGAAACGCACCTTCATTATGTGGATAACTTAAATGCTTTTGTCGCTCTTGCAGAACTTTATGAAGAAACAGGGAAAAGTGAAAAAGAAAAAACCGCTTTTTTTATGGAGGGACTTAAAAGGTGGCCTGACTCTCCTGCCGTACCCCTTGTTCTTGCCAATAGTTTTTACAGGGCAGGTAAAAACAAGGTTGCCAAAAAGTATTATAATGAGGTTATAAAAAAAGGGGGAGGCGATGCCTATGTTTACCTTAACCTGGGTTATATTGCATACGATGAAGGTTTTTTAAAAGAGGCTGAGGCCAACTTTATGAGGTCTTTAAGGTATGATAGCGATTTTGACTCTCCTTATTATGGTCTTGGAATTGTCTATGAAAAGAGTGGCAAGTTAAAAAAAGCTGTTAAATATTTACAGGAATATGTTAAAAGAAGTCATGATATGAGGTGGAAAACAATTGCCGGGAATAAATTAAAAGAATTAAAAAAGAATGAAAAAAACTAAAAGCAAACAGAGAATAAGTGTCGTTATTCCACTTTATAATGAGGAAGATAACGTTAATCCTCTTTACAGGCAAGTGACGGAGTCACTGGATGGGGGTTTTTCGGAATATGAAATCATATTTGTCGATGATGGCAGCACGGATAAGACATTCGGTCTTTTGAAGGAGGTTGGCTCACAGGATTCCCGTGTCAAGGTGATATCATTCAGACGTAACTTTGGTCAGACTGCCGCTATGGCAGCGGGCTTTGATTATGCAAAGGGGGACGTTATTGTGCCCATGGATGGTGATCTTCAGAATGATCCCGGCGACATTCCGACACTTGTTGCGAAAATAGAAGAAGGATACGATGTGGTCAGTGGCTGGCGGAAATCCAGGAAAGATCCATTCATCAGCAGGAAGCTCCCGTCGATGATTGCTAACAGACTAATATCGAAAATCACAGGTGTGGCATTGCATGATTATGGTTGTTCTTTAAAGGCCTACAGGCATGAAGTCATTGAGAACCTAAGGCTCTATGGTGAAATGCACCGCTTTATTCCTGCTCTCGCAAGCTGGGCGGGAGCAAAAGTGACTGAAGTTCCCGTCAATCATTTACCGAGGCGGTTTGGTAAGAGCAAGTATGGCATATCGAGAACATTCAAGGTGATTTTAGATCTTATAGCGGTAAAGTTTCTTCTCAGTTACTCAACTATGCCCACAAGGCTTTTCGGCAAACTCGGGTTTAGCGCATTTGCCTTCAGTTTTTTTTCATTTGGATTAACCCTGTATATGAAGTTTTTTGACGGGCTAAGCATGAACAGGAACCCTCTCTTCCTGTTGTCGGTACTCATTTTTTTTATGGGGGTTCAGTTTATTTCTATCGGTCTTATTGCGGAGATAAATGTGCGCACCTACCATGAATCGCAGGGAAAGCCCATATATGTGATTAAAGAAACCATGGGTGTAACGTCAGGCGCGGATTCATAGTGAATATTCTTTTTCTGGCCCCTCAGCCTTTTATGGAAAAACGAGGTACTCCCCTGGCCGTGTTTCAGGTTCTCAAGGCGCTTGGAGAGCTTGGTCACAGCATCGATCTGGTTACCTATCATTTAGGCGAAGACCGGCGCATAGAGGGAGTAAAACACTTTAGAACGCCTTCCTTTCCCTTTATTAAAAAGGTTAAAAAAGGGCAGTCCCTTGCCAAAGTTTTCCTTGATGTTTTTGTCTTTATCAAAGCATTAAATTTACTGAAAAAAAACAGCTACGACTGTATTCATGCCGTAGAAGAGGCAGCTACAATGGGGATATTTCTTAAAGGTTTCTATAATAAGCCCCTTATATACGACATGGATTCAAGTATGCCGGATCAGTTGAGGGATTCAACGTCCCCATTCTGGAGCAACGGCGCCCTTCTTCGGTTAGTCGGTTTTTTTGAAAAAAAGACGATTGGACATGCGGATTTGGTTCTGGCTGTTTGCAAGGCTCTCATGGAGAAGGTTCATTTGGTTTTTCCGGACAAACCGGTTGTGCTTTTGGAGGATATTCCTAATGTGGAACCTTTTGATCCCTCCATGAAAGATAAGGTTGAACATTTAAAGACTCAACTGGGTCTAACAAAAAACAAGGTCATTTTGTATACGGGGACCTTCGAATCATACCAGGGTATTGATCTTTTATTGGCCTCTGTTGCAAATATAGTAACCGACTTTCCCCGGGTAAAGTTGGTATTGGTCGGAGGAGATGGTGATCAGGTCGGTGAAAAATCAAGTATTGTCAAATCTATGGGGATTGAAAGGAATGTTTTGATTCTGGGAAAAAGGCCTCTTGAAGAGATGCCGCTCTTCATGGAGATGGCCGACTTGCTTGTTTCGCCCCGGAACAAGGGGACAAACACCCCCATGAAGATATATACTTATCTGCAGTCAGGAAAGCCGGTTGTTGCCACCAGGATGCTTACTCATACCCAGGTTTTGACTGATGATGTGGCCATACTTGTCAATGCGGACCATAAAAGCTTTTCCAGGGGCATAATGAGGGTGCTTAAAGATAGTGAACTGGGAGAGCGTATTGGAAGGGCCGGTAAAAAGCTGGTTCAAGAAAATTACAGTTACGGCAGTTTCAAAAAGAAAGTGGAGAAGGCCTACGGTCTAATAAAGAAATGAAAAAGAAAGTCAGGCAATCCGTTAATATTATGAAGTTTGTATGTGGCGGCATTAAGCCCACTGCGGGGCCCCTTAAAGTCCAGTGGGATGTGCTTTGGCGCTGCAATTCCAAATGTCTTACCTGTGACCGGTGGCAAGAGAAAGAGGGCCGGGAGATCATGCCTTTTGAAAGAGAGAAAAGGCTGCTCGAAGAATTGGCTGCCCTGGGAACGTTCAGTGTTGCCTTTTCAGGCGGTGAGCCTTTTCTAAGAAAAGATATGTGTGATTTGATTAAATTTGCCAAAGGCCTGGGGCTTACGGTGAGTCTGAACAGTAATGCGCTTTTGATCAAGGAAAGTCTTGCTGAGAAAATAATCGATTCCAATCTCGATATGATCTATTTTTCGCTTGATGGCGGAAGGGCGGAGACCAACGATTACATCAGGGGAATAAAGGGCGGCTTTGAAAAAACCTTTAAAGCTGTTAAGTTATTGCGCGAGAAAAGAAATGAAAAGCCGAAGATCTTTATTAATTGCACGGTAAATAATAAAAATGTTTCCGAGCTGCCGGAACTTGTAAGGGCTTGCTGTGAGGCCGGCGTAGACGGCATAACGATTCAGCCTGCCCATAGCTGTGATGAGATGGGTTTTTATATGCCTGACGAACTTAAATTGAGCCATGAAAATATCCCCCTTTTCAACAGAGAGTTGGGTAAGCTCATGAGAGATTATAGCCATCTTTTTCCCATGATGGAGGACTATTTCAAATACTTTGGCACTTTCATAGAAAACCCTGCGGAACTTTATAAGTTTCGCTGTGTTGCCGCCTATACAACAGTTCAGATCCACCCCAATGGCGATGTTTATTCCTGTCCCGTTGCCTTTGAGAAAATGGGGAGCCTGATGGATGCGTCTTTTAAGGAGGTTTGGTTCTCTCAAAAAGCTGATGATCTCAGGAGAAAGGTTAAGAAAGGTGATCATCCCATGTGCTGGTTCACCTGTGTTGCGCCGGTCAACATATTCCTTTCTTATTTTCATCCTCTAAGGTTATACAAGCTTATGAATCCGAAACTGATGAGTCATATATTGTATAAGATGGGCGGATAATTCCGTATTGTGAACCATTTTAAAATAGTAAATGAAGGGGTATTATGAAAGACAGATCGCCCTTGATAACTATTCTCAGGATGATTGGCAAATTATTGCCAGGTGATTACTTAAAAACCTTATTCTACCTGAACTTCATCCATAAACCGCGAAAGTTCCTTCGCAACGGCATTAACAGTTTCTATCGTATTGATCACATTTACGAAGTTATTTCCGAGTTTACAAAAAACTGTGAAGGTTTTTTTTCCATAAGAACGAACTTTCTTACAGGAAAAATTTTTTGTCTCTTTCTTCCGAACCGGTAAGATACCGGACTAATGATTCGGCCCTTCCCTGATAACTCATCACTTGTCGCGTTCATTATCAACTTTACCGTTTCGGCAGAGTAAGGGTAATAGTGTGTTTATTCCCGAAAACTCATTAGCCAACTATACAATTCATTTCAGTCGTTTTTTGAGTGTGATGGAATTGCAGGGAAAGTAAAAAGTCAATTTACTTGAATGACAGCCGGATCAGCATAATCGAATCACTTTATTCTGTTGACTTTGGGTCGAGATATATTTATTATGTTCATAATATGAACAGTAAAAATAACAATGAAACTTCCTATCGCTATCTCCAACTTCTTGAAGAAATATCAAAAGATGAACCCTTGTCCCAGAGGGACTTGAGCAAAAGGCTCGGTATAGCAGTAGGGCTTGTTAATTCCTATATAAAAAACTTCGTTACTAAAGGTTATCTAAGGGTTAAAGCTTTCCCCAAAAATCGCTACAAATATCTTCTTACCCCAAAAGGGCTGACGGAAAAAACGCGGCTTACCTACCAGCATCTTCATTATTTTACAAATCTATATACAACAGTCAGGAAGGATTTTAGAAAGATTTTTCTTGAAATGGATAAAGAAGGGGTGCGGAAGGTATTATTTTGCGGCGTTGATGAGGTTGCTGAAATTGCCTACTTGTCTATGCAGGAAACACCACTGGAACTGGTGGGGGTGGTTGACAATGAGGGGGTGGGGCAGGTTTTTTTTAATCATGAGGTGGGGCCGCTAAATATAATAAATGCTATTGAAAAAGATAAAATTCTCGTTACTTCTTTGAAGAGAAGTAACGCTCTGGTTAGTTCTTTGGAAAAAAATGGCATAGATAGGGGAATAATAAGTTATTTAGGGTTAGATGTTGAAGATTTGTTGTCTGAATGATAATTTTCTATCCCTTTGATGGTCTTTTAAAATAAAATGAATTAAAATTATGACAAAAAAGGCAGCAGTTTTTTTGGATCGTGATGGTGTTATTAATAAAAAAATGCCGGAAGATGATTATGTTAAAGAATGGGAGGAATTCATTTTTTTACCCGGTGTTTTTGAGGCTGTAAGCAATATTAAGGGTAAAGGTTATTTAATTATTATTATTACAAATCAACGGTGTATAGCCAGGAATATAATTGATGAAGATACATTGAGGGGAATCCATGAAAAAATGGTAAGTGAAATACAAAAGCATGGTGGTCATATTGATTCCATTTATTTCTGCCCCCATAATATTGATGATAATTGTAAGTGCAGAAAACCTGAAATAGGCATGATTTCCAATGCACTAGCCGATTTTAAAAAGGTGGATATAGAGATTGACCTTGAAAAGAGTTATATGGTTGGTGATTCTGAAAAGGATATAAAGGCAGGTAACTCAGCAGGCGTTAAAACAATAAGAATTGGCAAAAAAATAAGTATCGCGGATTTTGCAAGCAACTCCCTGTTAGATGCCGTTAAATTTTTGCAATAACAATATTTTAAGAGGAACCAAATGAAGGGTGATAAGAATAAAAGAGCTTTAATAACCGGAGTTTCGGGGATGGTTGGTTCGCACCTTGCCGATTACCTGCTTGAGCATACCGATTGGGACATACACGGTATGTGTCGCTGGCGAAGCCCCCAGGACAATCTTATGCACCTCCTTGATCGAGCCAACGAGGGAGACCGTCTTTTTTTTCATTATGGTGATCTAAGGGACTATATATCTTTACAAAATGTCGTAGAAGAGGTGAAGCCGGATTTTGTTTTTCACCTGGCTGCCCAGAGTTATCCACAGACCAGTTTTACCTCCCCTCTTGATACGATGGATACAAACATACAGGGGACGGAGCGGTTACTGGAAGCATTAAGGCGTTGTCCGGGTCTGGACCCGGTAATACATGTATGTTCATCTTCGGAAGTATATGGCCGTGTACCAAAGGAGAAACTGCCAATAAATGAAGAGTGTACTTTTCATCCTGCTTCTCCTTATGCCATTTCCAAGGTGGGAACAGACCTGATCGGCAGGTATCATGCCGAGGCCTATGGGCAGCAGGTTATGGTTACCAGAATGTTTACTCATACGGGCCCAAGGCGTGGAGATGTTTTTGCCGAATCTACTTTTGCAAAACAGATTGCAATGATTGAAGCCGGGAAGATTCCACCGGTAATCAAGGTAGGAAACCTGGACTCTTTACGAACATGGTCTGATGTGAGGGATGCTGTTCGGGCTTATTATATGCTTGTTACGGTGAATCCGAATCCTGGTGAATCCTATAATATCGGGGGCGTGTATTCCTGTGCCGTTAGAGAAATGCTTGATTTTCTGATTTCCATCTCTACTTATAAGGGGATTGAGGTTGAAACAGATCCTGCCAGGTTGCGTCCCATAGATGCAGACCTGCAGGTACCGGATACTGCTAAATTTGAAAATCATACGGGATGGAAGCCTGAAATCCCCTTTGAAAAAACAATGCAGGATTTGCTCGATTACTGGCGATCTCGGGTCAACTCCGGTGAAAGTTTTTTAACGAGGTAATTGTCCTGGAAACAGCAGTTGGATCATGGTTTCTCGCGCAAGTGCTTGATTTCACCGCACTTCCAAAAAATGCCCGCTCAGGCAATGGGTGAAGCCAGGATTTTTTGAAAGCGCTGTGAAAGCAACAGGTCACGCTGTAAATTCATGTCCAACTGCCTTTTTCCAGGTGATGAGTCAGGCAGGGGACTTGCCGGTAATTGGAGAGACTCTATGGATTCAAGGTTGACGAGAGCAGCATGCACTGATCTTCAGCCTGTTGAAGATATATATTCGAATGAATGGTTTACCGTTCGAAATCGTGGCGGATATTTTACGGTAGAGAACAGATTGCCGCAAGTTATGATATTACCCATTATTGGGGATAGTAGTGTTGTTATGATAAGAGTAAGGCGCCCGGTGTTGGATGATTGCCCCCTTGAATTGCCTGCAGGCGGGATGCTTGCAGGAGAAGCACCTGAGGATGGTGCTGCGAGAGAGCTTGCAGAAGAGACGGGTATCGTTATATCTGATAAATCTCGCTTTATTCCCATGCCGCCGCTTTCTGTCTCTCCAAATCGAAATCCTAATTTGATTTATGTATTCAGGGTGCATCTCAGTGAAAAGGAATATGAGAAAAGGCTGCCACATGATGAAGAAGTTGAGGGAATTGTATCTCTTGGCATTGATGATGTGAAAAAGAAGATTTGTAGTGGTGAAATTTACGTAACGACACCTGTTGCGGTCATCAGTTCCTATCTTTTCAGGGGCTAAAAAAAACGCCAAAATTAATTATTTAAGATATGAAAATGTTTCCTTCGAAAGAAAAGGATGTACCTAGACGATAAAAAGGTTTTTCTTGCCGGCGCTACCGGGTTGGCTGGAACCGCCATCATGCAGAGCATACTGAACAATCATCCCGGAGCAAGAGTAAGGGCGGCATATTATTCGAATACTGCTCCTTTTTTTGAGCATGAACGAGTGGAATATGTTCAAGGTGATCTGAAATCTCTTGATGATTGCAGGCGGATGGCAAAAGGGTGTGATGGTGCGATTATGTCGGCGGCTTTTACTGCCGGTTCGGGAATATTGACATCTGAGCCCTGGAAATATGTGAATGAAAATGTCATTATGAATTCCCGCATGTTGGAGGCTTTTCACCTTGAAGGTGTTAATCGGATTATCTTTATTAGTACTGCTTCGCTGTACCAGGAATTTGACGGACAGATTAAAGAGGATGAACTTGATCTAAACAAGGACCCTCATTCGGCCTATTATGGCGTTGGCTGGGTTAATAGATATATTGAGAAAATATGTAAATTCTGGCATACAAATTACGCAATGGAGGTAATTGTTGCGCGGGCTGCCAATATTTTTGGCCCCTATGCCAGGTTTGATCCAAAAACATCAAACTTTATTCCGGCTATTATCCGTAAGGCAGCAGACAAGATGGACCCATTTGAAGTATGGGGAAGTTCTGATGTGACAAGGGATGTTATCTATTCTGATGATTTTGCAAGGGCAATTATGTTGATGCTGGATAATGATAGAATAAAGTTTGATATTTTCAATGTTGGTTCCGGTCTTCGTACAACCGTAGGAGAGGTTATTCAATGGGCGCTGCAGTATTCCGGACATTCACCATCAAAGATCGAATATGTTTCAGATAGACCGACGACAATAAACTTTAGAGGTCTTGATTGCAGCAAAGCGAAGAAGGCGCTTGGCTGGGAGCCTGTTATGACGGTTGAAGAAGGCGTTAAAAAAACTACCGAATGGTGGATAAAAAACAGGAGTTGGTGGAAAAAATGAAGACTGAAAAACATGATGCAATAGTTCTTTCCAGTACAGATGAAAAGGAGGTATTGAAGCATTTTATTGGCCGATTTAAAGATGCGCCATTGCCTGATGATGAAATTCTTCCAAATCTGGGGCTTTTTCTAAGTTCAAAAAATCTTTCCAGAATTCTTTTCTTCTACGAGATTTACAAAAAAATTATAAATAATCATGGTATTATTGCTGAATTTGGCGTCAGATGGGGCCAGACCCTTTCTCTGATGTCTGCCCTGCGAGGCATATTTGAGCCTTTTAACCGGCATAGAAAAATTGTCGGCTTTGATACCTTTGAGGGTTTTATCGGGATGGCTGAAGAAGATGGAGAAAAATGCAAGTGCAGTGATGGATCATTTTCTGTCTCACCGGGGTATGAGAATTATCTGGACTCAATTCTGGATATGCAGGAGAAACTTAACCCCATGGCACATTTGAAAAGATATGAGCTGGTAAAGGGAAATGCTGTTGAAACCATTCCTGCCTATCTTGAAAGGCACCCTGAGACAATTATTTCACTGGCTATTTTTGATTTTGATATATATGCGCCGACCAGGGCTGCCCTGGATGCAATCAAACCACATATTTGCAAGGGAAGCATCCTGGTTTTTGACGAGCTTTGCGATGATATATTTCCCGGTGAAACTGTTGCTTTGCGGGAAACGTTGGGCTTGAATAATGTTCGGGTTCAGAGGTTTCCCATGACATCAAGAATATCTTATATAGAGGTAGAATGAAACAGGAGTGTAAAGACATAAGGAGAGAGATACTTAAAATCTCAAATGCAAGCGGCCATGGTCATATTCCCACATGTTTTTCAATTGTGGAAATAATGTATGCCGTGTATGGAAGGATGAATCATGATCCGAAAAATCCCCATTGGGAAGGAAGGGATATATTTCTTCTCAGTAAAGGTCACGCTTCATTGGGACATTATTCGGTTCTTGCCAAATTCGGATATTTCGATATAGAAAGGGTGTACTCATTCGGAAACTTTATGTCTGACTTTGGCTGTCATGCAGACAGGTTTAAGGTTCCCGGTGCAGAAGCGTCAACAGGATCTTTGGGGCATGGGATAGGAATTGCCGTTGGTATTGCCCTCGCTTTTAAGTTAAAAAAACAGGATAGAAAGGTCTTTGTAGTTATTGGTGATGGTGAATCCAACGAAGGAACCGTTTGGGAAGCGATAATGGTTGCTGTGAACCTTAACTTAAACAACTTGACAATAATCTATGATAACAATATGTCTCACGGTAGAGGACTTCAAATTACCGGGCCTGCTGATCGCTTCAAAGCTTTTGGTTGTCATGTTTGGGAGGTAAATGGTCATGACCTTGGTCAGCTTGAAGATGAAATTGACCAACAAAGTGAGAACGTTAAAGTTATAGTCGCAAATACGGTTAAGGGCTATGGTTGTAAAACGTTAGTTGAAAATCAATATGAGTGGCACAGAAAGTCGCCCGGTGATGAAGAACTTGAAAAATTGTTGAGGGAGCTCGATGAGGAAACAGTTTAAAAATACCATAATGGATCTATCCTTGACGGATGAAAATATTGTAATGATTCTGGGGGATGTGAGTGTTTATCTTTTTAACGAATTTAATACAAAATATCCTGACCGGTTTTACAATATGGGCATATGCGAAAATACGCTTATCAGCGTTGCTGCCGGTCTGGGTTCGCAGGGTCTTACTCCCTTTGTTCATACCATTGCTCCTTTTATAACGGAAAGGAGTTTTGAACAGATTAAACTGGATTTTTGTTACAACGGGTTTGGGGGGAATATTGTTTCCTGTGGCGCATCCTTTGATTATGCATGGGACGGCGCGACACACCATTGTTATACCGATCTGGCCATATTGAGATTGTTACCCGGGATGGAGGTGCTTCAGCCAGGGTCACAAAAGGAACTGGATATTCTGCTTAGAAGCCGGTACAACAATGGCAAACCGACTTACTTCAGGCTTTCAGACCATCCTCATGACATAGATGCCCCTGTTGAATTCGGTAAGGGTTGTGTAATAAAAGATTCCGGAGCGGATTTGACCGTTGTTACGGCTGGTCCGGTCCTTGGGAATGTATTAGAGGCCTGCAAGGACCTTAATGTTAACCTTATCTATTTTAATACAATCAAGCCGATCGATAGAAAAATAATTTCACAATTTAAAAATACAAAAATGTTGGTTATCCATGATGCATTTGGGCTTTATGAGGCGCTTTGTGCAATCCCGGATCTGACCGTTTCTTACCACGGTTTACCCGATGAATTCTGTAGCTGGTATGGGACATTGCATGATATTAGGGAGAAGATAGGGTTGGATGTTAAATCAATAAAAGCTACTATAAATAGTAAACTATAAAAATGAATAATATGTCATCTATGAGTAAATGGATTACTTATGAATCCATTTTTTATTCGGGACTGCTTCCTTATCTATGACATTATGAGAATTAATTTATGAATATTTCAACTAATGTATCAGTTTTAGCAGTTCAGAATTATGGACCCAGTGGCACCTTGCTATTACAGAGCCTCCTGGATGGACATCCCAATATACTTTCTTTCCCCACTGTTTATATTCATAATTTTTTTTACTTTTGGGATAAACATGGAGATGAGAGTACAGACTCCCTGATTAATTCCTTCATTGATGAATATAATTTCTGGTTTCACCCTGAAGGTGCTGTAAAGGCATTGGGCCTGCATCAAATGGGAGAGAATATGGATGAGACAATTTATGTTTCCGAGGAGATTTTCAAAAATACACTAAGTCATATAGTCGGCAGGGATGAGCATCCTTCTCGAAAGTCATTTTTTATTGCAATTTATTTTTCTTATGCAAAAGCTTTAGGCCGTAAAATAGATGAACCTGTTGTTTTAGTCTTTCCTATCCATAATTTACCTAGATTACATGCAAAATATTTAATTGAAGATTTTCCAAATGCCAAGTTTGTTCATATGATCAGGGAGCCGATCCAGTTGATCGTTTCTTCATTTAAACATGTTACACAAAATTATCTTCCTGCCAATCCGGCTGAGTGTGCCTATTCACAAATGTTGAATGACTATATTAAACAATGGGGTTGGCCAAATAAGCGTTTTGTATATGGATACAAACCTTACTTCAATGAACATGAAAGATTTTCAAAAGCTGTAAAACTGGAAGATATTCATACTAATCCGGAAATAGTTTTAAAAACTATCTGTGAATGGCTTGATATTCCATGGCACAAGTGTCTTCTCACTAGCACCTTCAATGGAAAAAAGTGGTGGAATAGACCTGGATGTCCCAGGATATCAGGTTTCGGCTTGCAAGCTATCAAGAAAAAAACCGATGATGTAATCAGTGAGTTTGATAAATATCGATTGTATGGCTTAATGAGTAAAAAGTATAAAATATGGGGCTATCAGTACCCTGAGCTATGCAGTAATATTTTTTTTCAGATGGCTTTACCCTTTTTAATTTTAATTCCATTCAAAGCTGAAGGAAGTTTTCTCAAATATAGATTTATTTATACTCCCATAGGTTTATACAAACAAATTATTGTGGCAATGACTAAGAGACTTAAAAAAAATCAGCTGCCATTGGGAATTGGAAATATAATTCATTTTGCCGGGAAATTTTTTGATTCTATTAATGTTATTTTTGAACCTGCATCAAAAAGTTCACTTTGGCACTATCTTAAAAAATTTATGGTGATTATGGGCTTTACTTTATTTGTACCCGTTTTTTTATTGATATTGCTTAAAGATACCCTGATGGTACGCTACTGGCTCTATCGAGGGTGGTTTGTTAACTTGCCGAAGAAAAGGTCTGAGGTCAGGCTATTATATGATGATGTTCTAAAAATAAATATTCAAGAAAAGTGAATTGAAGAATGAAGTTTGGGACAGTGTATTGGGTAACAGGTCTTGCCGGTTCAGGTAAAACAACTATCGGTAAATCTTTTTATGGTAAATTAAAAGACCAAAAGCCTAATGTTATTTTTTTAGATGGAGATACTTTGAGAGGTGTATTCGGTAATAATGCCGGGCATTCTCTTGATGATCGGAGAGAGCTTGCAATGAGTTATGCCAGACTGTGCAAGATGATCTCTGATCAGGGGATAGATGTTATTTGCGCTACCATGTCTCTTTTCAAGGAAGTTCATAAGTTTAATAGAGACAATATTGCCCACTATTATGAAGTTTTTATAGAGTGTGATATGGATGAACTGATAAGACGCGATCAAAAGGGGATTTATTCAAAAGCTATCAAGGGTGATATGAAGGATGTAATAGGAGTTAACCTCCCTTATGATAAACCGGAGGATTGTGACCTGGTAATTGATAATACGGTACAGGACAGATTGAATGAAAAAGTGGGCAAAATTACAGAATTAATTGCTAAGATTTAACGTATAAAGGAGATGAAAGATGAGCCAAAAATTAGTTGAAAAACACTGGGATTATTCTCTTCATGCAAAATATTATGAATTCAGGCCCAATTACAGTGATAGGGCGATTGATGTGCTTGCAAATTATGTGGGCGCTAGTAAGGGTGATGATTACTGTGTGGCAGATATTGGAGCCGGTACAGGTAATCTGAGTATTATGCTCCTCGCCCGTGGTTTTAATGTGACGGCTGTTGAGCCCAATGATGAAATGAGAAATATAGGGATTGAGAGAACAGGTCAATCTGGAAATATTGAATGGATTAAAGCAAGTGGTATTGATACAACCCTGAATGATAACTCCTTTGATTGGGTAACATTTGGAAGCAGTTTTAATGTAATAGACAGGAATCTTGCATTGAAAGAGACCTATAGGATTTTAAAAAGCAGGGGATATTTTTCCTGTATGTGGAATCACCGTAATCTTAATGACCCGATCCAGAATAGAGCAGAAGATATTATTGTAGCATTTGTGCCCAATTATGACAGGGGGACTAGGCGTGAGGATCAACGCCCTGTCTTGGAGCAAAACAAGGATTTATTTAATGATATTTTTTATTCGGAGATTGACTTTGATGTGGATAGAACCATTGATGAATATATCAATGCATGGAGAAGCGTTAAGAATAAATATTGGGACCTTGCTACTGAAGAAGGCAATATTCTCTTCCAGAAGATAACGGATAAAATGAGGGAGGAATTGCCCCATACGTTCAAAATAAGATATACAACCCGTTCCTGGACGCTTCAGAAGGTAGTATAGTTCTATGCCCAGCTTTGTTTTTTCAACAAAAGCCAAAACGCTGGAAAGTTTATCCCTGCTGGTTAGCAATGCGAAAGTTCTACCTATTTACAGGTTTACTGTAGCTGAATTTTCTGCCCATAAAAAGGGTGTTATTAATGCAATTCAAAAGAATTTTGAGCAAGAACTTCTGATTGTTCGTTCATCTCACAAAAATGAAGACAGCCTTGAAACATCAAATGCCGGTCATTTCAAAACAGTTCTGGATGTTGCTAAGAGCAACGAGGTAAGCCTCACAAGCTCTATTGAGGAGGTTATTGCTTCTTACGAAATCTGTGATGTGAATGATGAAGTTCTGGTCCAACCCATGCTCCGCGATATAAAAATATCAGGTGTCGTTTTTACCTCTGATATTGATACCTTGGCGCCTTATTACATCATCAACTATGATGTCAGTGGAAAGAGTGATACTGTTGCTAGTGGCCTGGAGGGGGACCTTAAGACCTTTATCTGCTACAAGGAGTCCCCTGTTGAATGTAACAATAATGATCTTAAAAAGGTTTGCAATGCCTGCAAGGAGTTAGAGGAAATTACAGGTAACGCCCATCTCGATATAGAGTTTGCAGTAGATGGAAAAGGCGACCTGTACATCTTTCAATGCAGACCTATAGCAATAAAAAACAAAGAAGACTTGTCACAGATTGATCTGGCAGATTCCTTGTTAAAGATCCATAAAAAAATCAAAAAACTCTCCTTCCCTCATCCTAATCTGCTGGGAGACAAGGCAATGTTTGGAGTCATGCCGGACTGGAATCCTGCGGAAATTATCGGAGTGAAGCCTAAGCAACTTTCCTTATCTTTGTATAAGGAGCTTGTAACGGATAGTGTGTGGGCTTATCAGAGGGACAACTATGGTTATAGAAACCTGCGTTCCCATCCCCTGTTGATTTCATTTCTGGGAATGCCTTACATTGATGTGAGGGTAGATTTTAATTCTTTTATTCCTAAAAATTTAAATGAAAAAATTGCAAAAAAATTATTTGCCTATTACATGAGTAAACTCGATGCCATGCCGACTCATCACGATAAGGTGGAATTTGAAGTTGTCCATTCCTGTTATTACCTTAATTTACCTGACAGATTGAGGGAGTTATTGGATTACGGATTTAATGAAAACGAGATCAAAAGGATAGAATTTTCTCTACTAAATATCACAAACGACATTATTTGTCCGGAGCATGGACTCTATAAACGAGACTTGGAAAAAATAGAGATCCTGAAGAAAAAGTATGACACCATCATCGAATCAGACCTCCCCCTAATCGAAAAGATATATTGGTTGGTTGAAGACTGTAAAAGGTTTGGCACATTGCCATTTGCCGGAGTTGCAAGGGCGGCATTTATTGGAATCCAGTTTTTGCAGTCATTCGTTGACTTGGGGATTATGACTATCTCAGAGTATGATGTTTTCATGAATTCATTAAATACAGTTGCAAAAAAATTAAATGCTGATTTGTGCAAACTGGCAGGAAAAGGCATGTCCAGGAAAGAATTTCTTGAGCAGTATGGGCATCTGAGACCTAATACCTATGATATTCTGTCTCTGAGATATGATGAAAATTTTGAACATTATTTTTCTGATGCCAAGATTGTGCAAAATAAAGTGGAAACCTTTGAATTTAGTGTGGGGCAGCTTGAAAGGATCAATACGGCATTGGTTGAAAGTGGGCTCATGATAGATGCTGATAGATTGATCAGATTTATCAAAGAGGCGGTTGAGGGGAGAGAATACGCAAAATTCATATTTACCAAATCACTGAGTGAAATATTGAGACAAATAAAGGTCTTGGGGGAGAAGGTTGGTATGAAGAGAGAAAAATTAGTCCACCTTGATATCAAGACAATACTTAACCTGTATGCAACTCTTGACCATCGTGATGTTAATGATGGCCTTTTAATGGATATAGAAAAAAATAAGGAAGCATTCAACTATACAAAGGCGGTTAAGCTGCCTACCCTCATTAGGGGGGCTGATGATATTTATGCATTCTTTCTGGAAGATGAAGAACCTAATTTCATTACCCTTAAAATGGTGGAAGCTTATATAGTCATGGAAGATGAACTAAGAACTGGAAATCTTGAAAATAGGATTGCTTTTATAAAATCGGCAGATCCAGGATATGACTACCTGTTTTCAAAAAATATTGCCGGGTTGGTAACCCAGTTTGGAGGCGCGAATTCTCATATGGCAATACGATGTGCAGAGCTTGGAATCCCTGCTGTTATAGGAGCCGGCGAAAAGAAATTCAACCGGTGGTCCAAAGCTGGAATGCTGGCGTTGGATTGCGCAAACAGGCAAGTGCGAATAATATTATGAAGCGTATAGCCATAACGCAGCGTTTGATTGAAAATGACAGTTATTATGAGGTCAGAGATGCCCTTGATGTAAGATGGGCTCAGTTACTGGGAAAACTTGGATGGCTTCCAGTAATTCTTCCAACAGCCTTTGACTTTGGAGAATATTTTCGATCATTTAAAATTGATGGAGTTGTACTTAGCGGGGGAAATGATCTTGCTCTACATTCGGACAGCAGTTTGTCCCGGAAGAGAGATGCCTTTGAAATGGGAATTATTAAATTTGCGCTAAATAATGATATTCCTGTTTTTGGAATTTGCAGAGGGATGCAGATATTGGCCCAATATTTTAACTGTACATTTAAAAAAATAGATGGGCATGTTGGTAGTAGGCATAAATTGGTTAATTCGGACAGATCGAGATATAAGGATGATTTAGCTAAATTGAATGAAGTGAATTCATTTCATAATTACGGCATAGACATTGTACATGATGATTTGATTGTATCTGCAAGGAGTGAAGATGATGCAGTAGAAGCAATTGAACATAAGCATTATAAGGTGTTTGGGCAAATGTGGCACAGCGAAAGGGAAACCCCTTTTTCTGATGTTGAACTGAATATAATAAGTAAATTTTTTAACTGAGGGATTTCTATGAAGGGGGTAATACTTGCTGCCGGAAGAGGTAGCCGGATGAAGGATGAGACCGATAATAAGCCTAAATGTTTGGCAAAACTAGGAGGAAAGCCGCTCATTCAATGGCAGATAGAGTCAATGAAGGAGGGGCAAATTGAGGAGATAGGTATTGTACGGGGGTACATGTCCCATATGCTTGACGGCTATGGAGATAAACATTTTGAGAACCACAGATGGTCAGAGACCAATATGGTAATGTCATTGACCTGTGCGGAAGAATGGTTGGATAACGGCACCTGTATAGTTAGCTACTCTGATATCGTATATTCTGCTGATACTATTTCTTTATTGTCGAAAAAAGAAGGTGATATAGTGATTACTTATGATAAAGAATGGTTAAAGTTATGGCAGAAACGATTTGAAAATCCATTATCGGATGCAGAAACATTTCGTATTGATAAAAGAGGAGTTTTAGTTGAAATTGGTAATAGAGCAAAAAGTCTTGATGAGATTGAAGGGCAGTATATGGGTCTTCTAAAATTTACTTCCAGAGGGTGGCAACAGGTAAAAGGTTATCTATCTACTTTAAATCAGGAAGAATGCGACAGGCTTGATATGACGGGTCTGCTAAACAGATTAATAGAAAGAAAAATCATTATAGACACAGTGCCCATAAATGAATGGTGGTATGAAGTAGATAGTGAAAAGGATTTGAAAATATATAACTCTTTATTGAATGAAAGGGATTGCAATTGATAACCCATTTTCTCATGGAATGCTTGTTTAACATTTTAGTTGGTATGTTACATTACATTGTATGAGAGAAGTTGCCCGTTTGGGTATTTAATAAATAAAAGAAGTGATTGTCACGAAAGTTACTTTATGAACGTTAATTTTACCTGATTTATAAAGGTTTATTCATGTCAGACTACATCATTTCAAAGCTTATTTTAGATACACTGTTAGAGAGTGAAAAAATATCGGTTATTGATTGTGGCGCCAGAGGTGGGGGGGAACGGCAATGGTCATCATTAACCAATAATATGATTCTTTATGGCTTTGATCCTGATAAAGATGAATGCGATCACCTAAATGAGCAAGCCAAGAATAAGGGGCTTGATCATTTTTATTACCCTTTATGCCTTGCCGAAAATAATGATAAAAATCGTGATTTTTATATTGCAAAGTGTTGTGATTCAAGTTCCCTGTATCCGCCGAATGAGGAGTTGTTAAAGAGATTCAAACAAAGTGTCTGGGGAAAAACTGTTTATACCTTTGATTCACTTAAAACAGATAAAATTGAGAAGGTTAGCACAACGAGTCTGGATATATGGGCTGAGGAAAATAATATTAAAGAGGTAGATTTCATCAAACTTGATGTTCAGGGTGCAGAGCTTGAAGTTCTTAAAGGAGGAAAAAAACTATTAAAATCTACCTTAGGTTTGAATATAGAGGTTTGGTTTCTTCCTCTTTACAGGGGGATACCTCTGTTTAGTGATATCGATTCTTTTGTTCGCAGTGAGGATTTTGATTTTTATTCAATGCATACTTATACTTCCGGTCAATTTGTTGGCAGAAAGTCATCTCCCGTTATGTTTGACAGGGTTAATACTTTTTGGGAACAGCAACTGGCAGGGCAATTAGTGACTACAGATGCATTCTTTTTAAAAGATCCCATTCAAAGGGCGATACCCTCTATGGATAATAATAAAATTTTAAAATTATCCTGTATTGCAGAAATAAGCGAGCAGATAGAGTATGCTTTTGAGCTTTTATCTTATTTGAAAAAGAAGCTGGATGTAGAGGGTGAAGATAAAAAATCAAGACTTGTTAATGATATTTATCGTATAGCTGCTAAAAAATATGGCAGGAAAAAAAAGATCATATATTTGAAAAAAGACTTGGAAAACAGAGTGTTCCAGCCAATAAAAAAAATGAAAAAGAGATTTTTGGGTTAGATGAGATCAGTAATCATTAATGGAATAGAGACAAGTTAACGTTGTTCTATAAAGGGAAAAGAGTTCTGGTCACTGGCGGGACCGGTTTTGTCGGCCTCCATATTGTTTTGGAATTGTTAAAGCAGGGAGCGAAAGTTCGAGTTCCCCTTCATAATCGCCCTCTGATTATTCAAGATGAAAATATTGAGATAATCAGCGTTGATTTGTCAGATCAAAATGGTTGTCTGAAGGCAGCAGATGGTGTTGATTATGTTTTTCATGCTGCCGGCGCGGTCGCTGGAGTTGGTCTTGCTGCCAATGGTTCAATGGCTGCGATTACAACGAACCTTATCCTGACCTCACAAATGTTGCAGGCCTCATGGACAGCCAGAGTAAAACGGTTTTTACTTTTTAGCAGCAGCACAGGATACCCTGTGACCGACCATCCGGTTCAAGAAGATGAAATGTGGAGTGGTCCGACTCACCCAAACTACTTTGGTTACGGTTGGATGCGAAGGTATTTTGAGAGGCTGGGCGAATTTGTCGCATCCAGTTCGGATCTCCAAATATCAATTATAAGGCCTACGGCTGTATATGGGCAATATGATAATTTTGACCCTTTAACGAGCCATGTCATTCCTGCTCTCATCAGAAAGGCGGTTGAAAGGCAAACACCTTATGAAGTCTGGGGCAGTGGTGAAGAGGCAAGAGATTTTCTGCATGTGAGTGATTTGGCAAGAGGCTGCCTCCTCATGTTGGAGAAAAACCCTGCATGTGATCCTGTTAACATTGGTTATGGTCAGGCTGTTAAGATTAAAGATATTGTCCATATGATTTTAAAAGCTGCCGGACATAATCAGGTTGAGGTCATATTTAATCAATCAAAGCCGACAACTATACCGGTAAGAGCTGTTAATACTGATAAGGCGAGAACATTGCTTGGCTTTGAGCCGCAAGTTTCTCTTGAAGATGGTTTAAGGGATACGCTTTACTGGTATGCTAAAAAGGAAAAATATAACCTGACTGAGATTTCTAAATGAAAAAAGAAAGAATAACAGAAGAGGATTTTGAACGAATGTTTGACTGTGGGAAAAATGATTTTCCTCCTGGGTTTTCATCGCGTCTTGCTACAGTTAATACGGTCTATCGGGAAGCGGAAAGAGAAGATATTGAAGAATATACTCTTGATCTTTTAAAAAGAATTCAATCTCCCCAAATTACCAGGACAAAGGAAGAAAACCTCCAGGCTTTTGAAAAAGGCTGGGGAGAAAACCTGGAAGCATTGAAAATAAAAGGTGTCACGTCGGAAAGTCTTAAGCCCGGGTACTTTCGCCCCTCAAACTATCTTCGCTACAGGAAGAATCTTATTATCCCCGATAACCCTCATATAGAGTATGATCTGTTTAACCTTGCCCGGGAGGTGATATTTACAAAATATCTATCTCCTTATGAAACCATATGTGAGATAGGCTGCGGAAGCTGTCAAAATCTGTTTATGCTTAGTGAACTTTACCCTGAGAAAAAACTGATTGGTCTTGACTGGACATTATCTTCATCTGAAATTGCCGGATTGCTTTCCAAAACATTGAAAAGAGATATTGAAGGTCACCTTTTTGATATGATGGAACCAGAGTCGGACCTGTCTATTAAACCTGCCGGCGCCATAATAACCATTCATGCCATGGAGCAGGTAGGGACTAATTATGGAAACCTGCTATCTTTTATTCTGAATGCAAAGCCAGCTATCGTTTTACACTATGAACCGATTCTCGACTTTTATGATGAGAACAACCTTCTTGATTTCCTTGCCTTAAGTTACTGCAAAAAAAGAAATTATCTGTCCGGTTATTTGACTGCATTAAAAGCGCTGGAAAAAGAAGGGGAAATTGAAATTATTGAGGCACGAAGGCCATATCTCGGGGGAGTCGTTCATGAGGCTTCACTTGTCATATGGAGGCCAAAAGGATAATTATCTGTGAAGGTAAGAATGATTAGTGAAAAAATATTAAAAAGCTTTTCTTCTAAAAAGGTTCTGGTTACGGGTGGCACCGGTTTAATCGGGAGACAGGTTGTTGATATCCTGGTTTCTACCGGTGCTGACGTAAGGATTGTGTCGCTTGATAAAATTAATGTCAATGATAAAGCCGAACATATTTTTGGAGATTTAACCCATTTTGATTTCTGTAAAGAAGTAACAAAGGGAATTGACTGTACTTTTCATATTGCCGGCATAGGGGCATCTGTTCAGGCAACCGTTAATCATCCGGCGAGCCATTTTGTCCCCCATCTGATGATGAATACTAATGTCCTGGAAGCAAGCCGACTAAATGGCATCGAAAAACTTGTCTATACGAGCAGCATAGGCGCCTATGCCAGCGCTGAAGTATTTGTTGAATCTGATTATTCGATTGATTCCAAACCCATGGATTTTGCAGGCTGGGCAAAAAGAATGGCTGAAATGCAGGTTGATGCTTACAAGAAAGAGTATGGTTTAAAAGGTTATTCCATTGTCAGGCCGGCTAATGTTTTTGGGCCCGGTGATAACTTTGATCCCGTAAACGCCCTGGTCATTCCATCTCTCATAAGCAGGATTCACAGGGGGGACAATCCACTCGTTGTCTGGGGAGATGGATCAGCAATAAGAGATTTTGTCTATAGCCGTGATTGTGCAGAAGGGATTATTCTTGCCCTTTACCATGGCACGGGTGATGGTTTTATGAATCTCGGCAGTGGAAAAGGCTATTCCATAGGTGAACTTGTTGAAACTCTTCACCATATTATCGATTTCAATTATGTATTCGACCCTGAAAAACCCTCAGGCTATCCGAAGAGAGTAATGGATATTTCTCTTGCCAGAGAAAAAATTGGTTATCAACCAACAACGACCTTGGCAGAGGGCTTAAAAGCGACATGGGAGTGGTATTGTAAACACCGGGACGAGCATAAACTGAAGATGAACTATTTTAAGGAGTAAGTTCTTTCTTTAGGGAATTAAGGTCTCATGGCTTATAAAAGAAAAATCAGGGTTGGCCTTGTCCAGATAGGGAATTCATTCTCAGGGCAGTATTATATGCCTTATTCCATCGGTTTGCTTCAGGCATATGCTCTAAAATATTTGAAAAATCCTGATGATTTTGAATTCTTACTGCCTCTATTTAAGAGAATTAGTGTTAACGACGCCTGCTCTTCTCTCCAAAAGGCAGACATAGTTTTTTTCAGCATGTATTTATGGAATACGTCCATAAGCCTGGAAATCGCCAGAATGTTGAAAAAGAAAAATCCTGATATTGTTACCGTTTTTGGAGGCCCGCAGGTACCTAGTAATGCCAAAAACCTTGAAGTATTTATGAAAAGTTCCCCATTTATTGATCTTGGATGTTTCGGAGAAGGGGAGATCCCTTTCCTTAAAACGCTTCAAAACTACGATACAAGGAAATGGGAGAATGTTCCTTCAATGGGATTTGTGGACCCAGAAAAAGGACTGGTAATTACGGAAGAGGCAGAAAGAATAATGGACCTGGATGAGATTCCATCTCCTTATCTGGATGGAGTCTTTGATCCCTTGATGAAGGTAAACCCTGATGTTAACTGGTCTATTATGTGGGAGACTAACAGAGGTTGCCCTTTCTCCTGTGCATTTTGTGCCTGGGGAGCCAATAGCAAGAATAAGCTTTACAGATACGGGATGGATCGACTAAAGAGTGAGATCGACTGGTTTGGCAAAAAAAGCATTGACTTTGTTTTTTGCTGTGATGCGAATTTCGGTATTTTGGACAGGGATATGGATATTGTAAGGTATGTAGCGTGCAGCAAGAAGACTTGTGGCTATCCCCAGGTCTTTTCTGTGCAAAACACTAAGAACTCCTCTGAGCGGATTTTTGATATGCAAAGGCTCCTTTCTGAGTATGGGCTTCAAAAAGGGGTTAATCTGGCCCTTCAAACTGTTAATGAGGAAAGTCTTGAGAGTATTAGAAGAGCTAATATTTCCAATCAGGTATTTGAAGAATTGCAGAATCTTTTTGCCAGGGAGGGTATTCCAACTTTTTCAGATATAATTTTAGGCCTTCCCAGGGAAAGCTATGAATCGTTTACAAAGGGAGTGGCAGAAGTTATAGAAAGCGGACAGTACAATAATATCCAGTTTATTAACCTGACAATCCTTGAAAATACAGAAATGGCTGATTATGAATACCAGAAAAAATATGGACTCACTTTGCAGGAGTCACGTATTATCTATCACCATGGAACGGTTGAGGTTGAGGAAATACCTGAAAAGCAGTTTCTGGTTGTCGGATCGGATTCCATGCCTAAATCAGACTGGATAAATTCAAGAGTGTACAGTTGGATTGTCTCTCTGCTTTTCTTTGATAAACTTCTCCAGATCCCCATCCTCATTCTTAACAAAGTTTACAATCTGAACTTTAAGGATATTTTTGAACTTTTTATGACAAACGATCAATCCTATCCGTTGTTTTCAGAACTTAATTCTATTTTAAGGGATAAAGCTAAAGATATTCAGAGGGGGGGAACTGAATATGTACCATCGAAAGAATGGCTAAATATATGGTGGCCCATTGATGAATACCTGTTTATTTATTTATCTTTAAATAACAAATTGGACCTTTTTTATAGGGAGGCTGAAAAGCTGATTAATGCTCTTTTGAAAGAGCAAAAAGCAGTATCCTCGGAAGATGTTATTCGTGATTGTATCGTATTGAATCGCTCCATGATTAAACAGCCTTTTATAAAAGAGGATTTGACTGTCGAATTGAGTCATAATGTGTACAGTTGTTATAGTTCCTTTTTCAAGGGTGAATTGAAAGATATTGAAAAGGGCGAATATAAATTTAAAATTAAGAGAAGTGAAGAGCAATGGTCATCATGGGAGGATTGGTTCAGGCAGCTTGTCTGGTATGGTAAAAAAAAGGGGGTATATCTGTATAATTGTGAAGAAAGTTAATTTTTTTGTAAACCCTATTGTTAGGCAGAATGAATACTCATATTGGAGAGATTTATAATGGAAGTGGTTAAAACAGAATTGGATGGAGTTTTGCTAATCAAACCGGACATTTTTGAAGATCATCGTGGATATTATGTTGAGACATACAACGAAGAGATATATCGGGAAAAAGGAATTGATGTGAAGTTTGTCCAGGATGATATATCGGTATCTTCGAAGGATGTATTAAGAGGCATTCATGGTGATGGAGAAACGTGGAAACTTATTTCCTGTCTTTATGGAAAATTTTATTTTGTCGTTGTTAATTGTGATGAAACATCAGAGAACTTTGGCAAATGGCAGTCCTTTACTCTTTCAGAGACAAACCGATTTCAGGTTCTCGTTCCTCCGAAACATGGAAATGGACATCTGGTTTTGAGTGATAGCGCTATCTTTCATTATAAACAATCTACTTACTATAATCCGGCAGGACAGTTTACCTACAAGTGGGATGATAAAAAGCTAAACATATGGTGGCCTGTTAAGCAGCCCATCCTTTCCAGAAGAGATGAAACCGGTCACTTTGTTTAATAAAGGAGTTATATCATGATTATTACAAGGACACCTTTTCGTATTTCCTTTTTTGGTGGTGGAACTGATTATCCTGTCTGGTACGAGGAAAATGGCGGCGCAGTATTAAGTACAACAATAAATAAATATTGCTACATTAGTTGTCGATACCTTCCCCCTTTTTTCGATTATAAATATCGTATCAGATATTCTCACCGGGAGGAGACGAAGGTGGTCAACGAGATAAAACACCCCTCTGTCAGAGAGTGCCTCAAATTATTAAAGATTGAAAAAGGGATAGAAATGGTTCACACCAGTGATATTCCGGCCATGTCAGGTATTGGTTCCAGTTCAGCTTTTACTGTAGGTTTTCTTCAGGCTTTATATGCGTTGAAAGGAAAGATTGTTACCAAGCGACATTTAGCGCGGGAAGCTATTTCCATGGAGCAAGATGTTTTAAAAGAAAATGTTGGTTCTCAGGACCAGATTGCTGCTGCATTTGGTGGATTTAATAAGGTAGAATTTGGCGGAAATAGAGGATTTTATGTTACACCAATGACAATCGGCACAGAAAAGATGGATTTACTTCAGGATCATCTAATGTTGTTTTTTACAGGCTATTCAAGAACTGCTTCTGATGTAGCCGCTGAACAGATAAGGAAAACAGCTTCAAAAGGTGATGAGTTAAGGGCGATGGGAGAAATGGTTGATGAAGCAATAAATGTTCTTAATAGAGACAGGGGCAATATTACAGATTTCGGTAAGTTTCTCCATGAATCATGGATGTACAAAAGAGGTCTCACAAAACTAATATCGACAAATAAAATTGATGAGATGTATGAAGTTGGAAGAAGCGCCGGTGCTATTGGCGGGAAATTATTGGGGGCTGGCGGTGGTGGTTTTTTACTCTTTTTTGCCAAACCGGAAGACCAGCAAAAAATTAAGGAAAAATTGAAGGGGCTCCTGCATGTTCCCTTTCGATTTGAACCGCTGGGAAGTCAGATAATAATGTATGCAACACAAGACTTCTACTGATAACTTGAAAGCCATGGATGTTGTGATCTTAATCGGTGGCAAGGGGACACGTCTTAAGGATGTTATCAATGACCGTCCAAAGCCGATGGCAGAAATAAATGGCCGCCCATTTCTTGATATTCTTATAGAGTATGTCGCTAGTTTTGGTTTTTGTCGATTTATCCTATGTTCTGGCTACATGTCGGATTTCATAAGTAGATATTATGAGAAACAAGAAACATCTTACAGCATAATAATATCTAAGGAGAAAGAACCGCTTGGGACGGGGGGGGCCGTAAAAAATGCAGAATGCTATATTAAAAGTGATCCTTTTTTGGTAATGAACGGAGATTCATTTTGTCTGGTAAACCTGGAAGATTTTGTCGGTTTTCATATTGAGAAAAAAGCTGATCTTTCTCTCTCTTTAGCTTCTATTGACAATGCAGCGGATTATGGAACTGTTAAGATTAACCAGGAAAATTGTATAGAAAGCTTTGTTGAAAAAGGAATAAGCTCTGCAGGTTATATTAATGCAGGCGTTTATATTTTTAACAAAAGTATATTAGAGAAAATGCCTTCTGAAAAAGCCTTTTCTCTTGAAAATGATCTCTTCCCGCAACTTGCAGGTAAATCATTTTATGGCTATGAAACTGGAGGAGAAATAATCGATATAGGCACTCCGGAAAGATATAGAAAAGCGCAGCAAGCAATAAAAAAGATGCTAAGGTCATAATTATAAATTTAATATTTCCCTTGAATAAGGATTTGATTAGAGTTGCTTATTATGAAGAATTATTTTGTTATATTTTCTTACGGGCGAACTGCAACGCAGTGGATAACTAAAGCATTAAATATGCATTCCGATATATATTGTTCTCATGGCCCGGATTATGGTGATGGGAAGTCTGCGTCTGCATCGGAGGAAGATGAAAGAGAAAGACTTGATTTAATACAAAAACGGATGAACAAATTTACTAAATCAATGGATCTTGATGAATATTTTGACCGGATTGAAACGATTCAAAAAGGAAAAAGTTTCTATGGAAATATTCATGGGATTCTTCCTCAAAGAGTTTTTACCCGTTTAAGACCATTTAAAAGGAAATATAATTTTATCAATGTTGTTAGACATCCTGTAAAAAGAGTTGAATCAATGAAGAATAGATTGCTTCATGTTTCATCTGGCAGTGAGTTTCTTAAACAACAATATGAAAATATGTTTTTGTTTGAAAAAGATACAAAAATGATGCACAGGCTTGTGGAAAAATTTGATGTAGATTTCTCTAAATATGATAATAGAATATTTTTTCTGGCAGTACAACTTCTGGAAGCAGATCTTGTGGAAAGTTCATTGCCTGTTCCTCACTTGCAAATGGAGAGAATTACAGCTGATATTGAGTATTTTTTGTATTTTTTGAAAAAAATTACAGGTGGTAAACTCAAGTTAAGTGATTCCTATATTCGTGATGTTGCATTATTCGGCAAAGTAGATGAGAGAGGAAGTAACATGATTAATAGTTCATTTGATCAGTTTGAACAATGGGAGGAGTGGAAGAAATGGTTGTTTCTTAAGACAATCGACAAATTGAAGCTTTTTAAAGTATATGATAATTATGGTTATGATCTTTCATATTGTATTAATTCGGTTTCAAAAAGTAGTGGCTCTTTGTCTCAATTAACCGATGTTAATGATGATAGTGTAAGTACAGGTAAGAGAAATAACAATGTAATAAATGCGTTGTATTGTCTTTTATCCTTCTTCAAACGTCCTAAAGCATTGGGAGGTTTATTTTTAAAGGCGATGAAACGTCGCAGGTTTTTATCCTCTTTAGTTAATTGATAAATGTAAAATTATTTGTAAAATGACGTCCATTTCATTTATAAACTTGAAAAAGAAATAATGAACATCAAATTGTCTTAATGCTTTATTTAATTAGTATGGAATTTTCGGTAACTCTTTTTTGACAAAATCAGACCAGATTGGCAGGAATATACGTTTAATGGTTTTGAGCCAGGGGTTGATAATGCTTGGCTCCTTTATTTTGATGCCATTAATTGTAGGCCATGTAGGTAAAGAACTATATGGCGCTTATGTTTTAACTATCGCATTTAATGGTTACTTTGGACTTTTTGACTTTGGAATTGGCACGGCAGTGACAAAATATACAGCTGAATATAGAGGGCAGGGAGATATCTCAAAGGTAAATGAAATAGTCAGTGCAGCCTTTGTTTTTTATATATTTTTTGCCCTTCTCGTAAGTTCGATAATATTTTTTATTGCTCTTAATATTGACCAGTTTTTTAGTGTTAAAAATAACAAAGAACTTATAGAAGAGTTATTTAAAATAACAGCGCTATTTTCTCTGATTATATGGCCTACGAAGCTTTTTCGTGATACACTGGAAGGCTTTCAGCGGTTTGACTTAATAGCCAAAATCAATATTCTGACTCAACTGGCTTATATTTCATTAACCTATATTTTTTTGAAGAATGGATATGGAGTGATAACCATTCTTGTTCTTACACACTCCCTTGCTGTTTTGAATAATTTGTTGTTGTGTATATTAACTTTTAAAAACTCAAAGCAATTTAAAATAACATTTCCTTACTTATATTTTGGCACTTTTAAAAAAATATTTAGTTTTAGCTTTTTCATTTTTCTTTGTTCAATGGCCGGCTTTATTTCGAGGGAACTTTCAAATGTAATAATTGGAAGTTTTCTGTCTTTTGCTGCCATAGCCTTATTTCAGCCGGCTTACATGTTTCAAAAGAGCCTGGCTGTATTCATTACAAAAGTTATAGGAGGTTCGTTCAGAGTTGCATCAGCAGAAGCAGAGGGCAAGGGTAATGATGAAAAACAACGATACTTATTACTTGAGGGTGGGAAATTTATTACAATGGCTGCAATCCCCTTGATTGTTATTGTGATATTTTTTATGGAACCTTTGATTAATTATTGGCTTGGAGAGGGGTTTAATGAAAGTATCTTCCCCGCTCAAGTTATAGTAGCCAGTTGGGCTTTCAATGCTTTTTTAGAGGTTGGTCTGGGTATAGTCATTGCGAAAAGCAAGGTAAAGGCTTTTTCTAAAATACTAATAGCTGAAGCGTTCTTATATCTTGCTTTATCTTTGATACTGATAAACTTTATTGGCATTGCCGGGGTAGCAATATCTGTTCTTGTAGCACGAATGACTATATTTTTCCCCGCTTTGTTAGCATTAACTTTAAAGTCGGTTCAAATGCCAATTTTAAATTATTTCAAATTGACATTTCAATGGAATTGCATATTGTTTTTTATCACTTTTTTTGTCTCATTTCTTGTAAGAGAATATTTCTATCCTAAGAATCTATTTATCATGTGCCTTGAAATAGGATTTATTTATTTTTTTGTGATTGCTTTTTGTTATATATTTCAAATGAGTCAGGAAGACAGGAATAAAATTAAAACTCTCATTCGAATTTAAATACTTTAATTTTAAGAAATTAATATGTAGTTAAGATTATGAAAGCCTCGGTTATTACAGTCATATTTAATGAAGTGAACCATATTGAAAGTATAATTAAAAGTGTTTTATCTCAAGACTGCGCTGATTTTGAACTTTTGCTGATTGATGGAGGGTCGACGGATGGAACTGTTGAAATTATAAAAAAATATGCGAAAGAAGATTCAAGATTGAAATGGATTAGTGAACCTGATAATGGGGCCGCTGATGCCATTAGTAAGGGGTTGAAGCTGGCAAGTGGTAACATTATTGGATTTATTAATGCTGGAGATGAACTTTGTGATAGTGCAATAAAGTCTGCAGTAATAACGTTTATGGAAAATCCGACGTATGATATATTTCATGGAGATTTGTTAAAGCTCCAGGGTGAGAAAGTCATGTACCTGTTGAAACCGAGTAGAAATATAGATTTTCATATTTGGCATGAAATGCCGATAAACTCTGTTGGAACTTTTTATACAAGGCGGGCAATTGACATGGTTGGAGGATATGATTTTTCCTATAAAGTGGCAACTGATTATGACATGCTTCTTAGGATGTATATTAAAAAGTGTCGCTTTTACTATCTTGACATGCCTCTTGCAAAAATGAGGTATGGGGGAGTTAGTGATACAAATTACGTAGAAGGTCTTAAGGAAATCTTCATTTCATCAACAAAAAACGGATATCCCAAATATAAAGCTGCACTTTGGTTTGCGTTCAAGTTCTTTGTTAGAACAACAAAAAATTTTCTCAGAAAAATTGGATTTCATTCTGTGATTCGACTTCACCCTAAATTTCATCCCATAGGTGGTGGCAAAAGTAAGATGGGCAGATGAAAAATGAGCAGGCTGAAAATATTATATATTACTAAAAATTCAAAAAGCTTGACCGGTGCCGGGACATATTCCGATATTCTAATTAATGAAATGGCAAAAAAACATGATGTTAAGATTTTTGAAAATGACAGTGATCTGAAAAAAAAATGGGACATTGTTCATGTAACCGATCTAAAACATTTGAATCGTAAATTATTGAAAAAATTACCCAGACCTGTTGTCGTAGATATCCATGACTATTACTGGCTTAAGTTTTATCCATTTTTTTGTCTTGATTTTGCACTCAGGTTAATATTTCAGAAGATAAGAAAGTTCAAGTATAAGCGCTTGTTAAGAGAATCTGATGCGATAGTAACACACTGTAAATATTTGAGGGACAGGGTTGAACATAAAAACAAATATTTACTTTGGATAGGTATCCAGCCTAAGGCCCTGGCTAATGATCTTGAAACTGAAAGAGAAAATTTAATTCTCTTTGTCGGACGTGACTATTTCAGAAAGGGAATATACCCTCTTTTGAAAGCCATCCCTTTTGTGATGAAAAAAATTCCTGACGTCAGATTAATTGTTGTTGGCAAGGAGTATCGGCATTCCAGGTGGTTGGCAAAGTTTTTAGGCCGGGGCTTGCCTGTAGAGTTTATCAATGGCATGGAAAGGAATGAACTCCTTAAATTATTTAGAAAAGCAAAAACCTTTGTGCTTCCTTCACATATTGAAGCTTTTGGTATCGTTAATCTGGAAGCGATGGCTTCAGGTACGCCTGTCGTTGCCTCTCGGGTAGGGGGGATTCCTGAGGTGATAAAGGATGGGGAAAATGGACTGCTTGTTAATAGGGGTGACCATATTGGAATCTCTGATGCCATTATAAAGTGTTTTACAGAGAAATCCCTTATTCGTAAAATATCGGAAGAAGGCCGCAAAGTTGTATCTTCTCGTTTTCTTGCGGGCGATATGGCGGTTTCCATGGAAAAAATTTACAGAGATATTATAAAGACTTATACCTATACACACTAATTGAAGAGAGAACCTTTCATGAATTTAAATGGAACGATAAAAGACCTTCTCGATACCGGCAGATCCCGTTTTTGGATTCTTCTTATCACATTAATACCAATATTTCTTTTATATAAGATTCTTTTTTTAGGCGAAATTATTTACGCCCCGGATGTCCTCACCCAGTACTATTGGGAGGTTATTGACTATGGAAAAACTCATTTTCCAAATCCTTTTGGTGATAAATGGCGCCCTTTGATTAACTTTGGACAGGGAGGTCTTCCGGTTCCGGCCAAGGCATATTTTCCCTGGCGCTTATTTACATACATGATTTTTTCTTTACCGACGAGCATAGCATGGGAAACCGTTACTCATATAATATTTGCCGGTATGGGTACTTTTTTCTATTGCAGGCTGATTAAACTCAATCGGGCCAGTTCATTTCTTGCCGCTATATTTTTTATCCTTTCCTCTCCTGTTATATCTTTAATCAATGCCGGGCATATTGGCAAGATCAATACGATTGCCTGGGCGCCATGGGTTTTTCTTGCGCTGGAAAAAGGATTTCAGGATAGAAAACTATTCTACTTTTTAATTACCGGCGCCGTTCTGGCAGTTCAGTTTTTTGAAATGCACTGGCAGATATCTTTTTACACATGCATTGCAGTAGCCTTCTATTTTATTGCCAGACTTACAAATTTGCACCTGGAGGATAAAAATACAAAAGAAAGTGCCAGGTTATTCGTTTATGGCACAGTAATGGTTGTTGTGCTGTTTGCAGCCATTTCTATTGAATTTTTACATATTTATGACTGGTCAAAACGAAGTGAAAGAGCTGGAGGGATGAGTTATGATACCGGAATGAGTTGGTCATTGCCTCCGGAAGAATTGGTTACATTTCTTATCCCCGGCTTTTTTGGTCTGAGCATGAAGATGGGCGCCGATCCCTCTGGTGAACATATATATTATTGGGGGAGAATGCTATTTACGCAGACAACCGACTACATGGGGATTTTCCCGTTAGTGCTGGCTTTTTCAGCTTTATTTTATCGGAGAAACTGGTACACAAAGTTTTTCCTTTTTCTTTCTCTTTTTACGCTAATTGCGGCGCTTGGAAAATATACACCTGTTTATCGTTTCATGTTTGATTATCTTCCCGGTTTTTCCACATTCCGGGTTCCTAAAATGATACTTTTCCTTTTTGCTTTTACTGTTTCCGTCCTGGCAGGGTTTGGAGCAGAATGGCTGTTTTTTGATGAGGATAGAAAGAAGAGTGAAAGCGTAAAAAGGATTATTTATGTTCTTGGCATCCTTCTTTTGATTACGCTGGGGATTACCCTTTACGCCTATTTTGATAAGGAAAGCCTTATACAGGCATATAAGCCGGAATTATCCAGGTCTTTTCGCACAAAACTACCTGAAAGTATGATTGATAAAAGGTTTATGAACATTATACAGGGTTCTATTGTCTTCCTGTTTATTTCAGGTTCTGCAATGTTTCTATGCTGGTTGAGTATAAAAAAGAAAATTTCCGGAAACCTGCTTGTTTTTATTGCCTCTTTATTATTTATAATAGATATATGGATTGTTAACAGTAAATTTATCGTTACCGGTCCTGCGCCAAAAATAGAGAAAAGCAAGACGATAGAATTTCTTGAAAATGATAAAGGACTATACCGGGTAGCTACTTTTGCCGGGGAAGATTCTTTTCAGTATTCCTATTTCAAAATTCCCGTCGTCTCTAATTATCTTGCAGTTTCAGAAGGTTTTTTTGTTGAATACCGGAACAGGTTATCATTAAAGGGCAATTCCCTGGATCTTATGAATGTTAAGTATATAACACTGAAAAGATCTGATATAAAAGCCCCTCTGGGTTCAACATTTTTGGATAAATATACAGTTGTTTTTATTGATAATGAAAAGGGTATTGTTTTAATTGAAAATAAAAAATATCTTCCAAAAGCCTATCCGGTCCATCGAGTTGTTGTGGAAACTCAAAAGGATTCAATCTTCAATGTATTGAATCACCCTCAGTTTAACTCCAGGGAAATGGTTTTGCTGGAAGAAAAGCCTCACACATTGCCGCCTTCATCTATACCGTCTTCAAAATCTGACGTTCATATTACAACTTATAATAATGATGAAATACTGATTAATGCAGACATGGCCCAGGATGGTTTTCTTGTGCTGGCTGAGAAGTATCATCCGGGATGGAAAGCTTATATCAATGGAGTGAAAACGAAAATTTATAAGGCTAATTATATTGCCAGAGCCATCTATTTGCCTGAGGGAAAGCATAAGGTTACCTTTGTTTTTGATCCCTGGCCGTATAAGGTCGGATTATGGCTCAGTTTGGCCACATTTGTCTTTCTTGCAGGGGCAATTGCAATGAGGGTAAGAGGAGGTAAACCTGTAGTGCTGATTCAGGAAGATGCAGTGAAAAAGAAGAAGAAAAAAGGGAAAAAGGGAAAAAAAGGAAGAAGTTAATAGCCGCCTGAAATATAAAATCTTTTATGGAACCTATTATTAAAGGTTGATCTATGCCTGAAAAATTAAAGTTTGCCTTCATCGGATGTGGTAGAATCGCCAAAAGACATGCCCAGATACTGTCTGTAATGGATGATGTAAAGCTTGTTGCAGTATGTGATATTATTAATGATCGTGCCCGATCATTCAGTACAGAATATGATGTGCCTTGCTATACGGATTATCATAAGATGCTCAAGGATGAAGACATTGACGTTGTCAGTGTGTTAACACCCAGTGGTTCTCATGCCGAAATCGGGATTGATGTTGCGAAGACGGGGCGGCATGTGATTGTAGAAAAACCGATGGCCCTTCGTCTGGAGGATGCCGATGCATTGACGGCAGCCTGCTCTGTTAACAAGGTTGAACTTTTTGTCGTTAAGCAGAACAGGTATAATCTTCCTGTTATCAAGCTTAGGGAAGCTATTGACGGGGGGCGGTTTGGAAAATTGGTTTTGGGGACGGTGCGGGTAAGGTGGTGCAGGAGGCAGGACTATTACGATCAGGATGCCTGGCGGGGGACATGGGCCATGGACGGCGGCGTTTTTACCAATCAGGCGAGTCACCATATCGATCTTCTTCAATGGATGATGGGGCCTGTTGAAAGTGTCATGGCAAAAACAGGAACAATGCTTACCAATATTGAAACTGAAGATACAGGCGTGGCTATACTCAAATTTCAAAATGGCGCGCTTGGAGTAATTGAAGCGACAACCTGTACACGGCCGAAAGACCTTGAGGGATCAATAAGTGTCCTTGGAGAAAAAGGTTCTGTTGAGATTGCAGGCTTTGCCGTTAACAAGATGAAAATCTGGAACTTTGAAGAACCGCTCGACGGAGATGAAGAGGTAATAGAAAAGTATGCCCAGAATCCTCCTGATGTTTATGGTTTCGGTCATAATGAATTTTTACGTAACGTCGTTGATTGCATAAAAGATGGCAGACACTCGATTATCGATGGTTTGGAGGGCCGTAAGTCACTGGAATTGATTAATGCCATCTATGAGTCAGTGGAAACGGGCAGGGAAGTATTCTTGCGTTTTAAACCGAAAAGATGCCGTCTCGGCATGAGAGATCGTGGCTGATTATAAACTTTATAATAATGTCCACCTTGCAGGAACATCAAATATTGGTGATTATGTAATTATTGGTATGCCGCCTGCCGGAAAGTGTGATGGAGAGCTTGAAACATTCCTTGGGAGCGACGCGCTGATAAGGTCTCATACGGTAATTTATGCAGGTAATTGCATCGGTAATTATTTCCAGACAGGGCATAATGTGATGATTCGCGAGGATAACAGAATCGGAAACAGTGTGAGTATCGGGACGGGAACGGTCGTTGAGCACCATGTGACTATTGAAAATAATGTGAGGATTCACTCGCAGGCATTTATTCCTGAATATTCAACGCTGAAGGAGGGATGCTGGATAGGTCCGAATGCAGCGCTTACTAATGCTCTGCACCCGCTTTGCCCCAAGGTAAAGGAATGTATTAAAGGGCCGACTATCGGCAGGAATGCAAAAATCGGGGCCAATGCGACGGTTTTGCCCGATATTAAAATAGGAGAGAATTCTCTTGTCGGCAGTGGTTCCGTTGTTACGAAAGATGTACCTGAGGGCGTTGTTGTCGCCGGTAACCCGGCCAAATTTATTAAAAAAATTGAAGAAATCAATTGTCCCTATGAATTGATAGAAAGGCCCTATGAGATCTGATGAAAGTACCTTTTGCTGATCTTTCCCGGCAGCACATCCCCATTATGGGTGAACTCTCCGCTATATTTGAAGAGGCCCTTAAAAATTCAAACTTTATAATGGGAAAAGGCCTCAAGTCTTTTGAACAAGCTTTTGCCTCATTTTGCAATGCAACGCATTGTGTTGGTGTGGGGAATGGCACAGATGCTCTTGTCCTTGCGCTTAAAGCGCTCAATATCGGCAGGGGTGATGAGGTGATTACGGTCCCCAATACCTTTATTGCAACGTCGGAGGCCATAACGTCTGTTGGTGCAAAACCGGTTTTTGTGGATATCGATCCGCTTACCTTTACTATTGATGTTGAGCAAGTTGAAAAGGTGATTAAGGGAAATACAAAGGCTTTACTTCCTGTGCATCTCTACGGACATCCGGCAGAGATGAGCTTAATAATGGCGCTTGCCCAAAAGCATGGCCTTAAAGTTGTTGAAGATGCTGCTCAGGCTCATGGAGCAACTTACAAAGGGCTAAGGGCAGGGTCCATAGGCGATATTTCAGCTTTCAGTTTTTATCCCGGTAAAAACCTGGGTTGCTTTGGAGATGGTGGCGCTGTTGCTACTAATGACGGTGGATTGGCGGAGAAGGTCTCCATGTTAAGAAACCATGGCCGCAAAGAGAAGTATCTTCATGAACTTGAGGGCTATAACAGCAGGCTCGATACGATCCAGGCGCTTATTCTCGAAAAGAAACTTGAATATCTGACAGCCTGGAATGAGGAGAGGCAGAATGCCGCCTTAATATACAATAGACTCCTTTCCGCTGTTGATGAAGTTGTTATTCCTTATCGCTCCAGTGATGTAACTCACGTTTTTCACCTTTATGTGGTAAGGTGTAGAAAAAGGGATGATCTCAAGAATTTCCTCAGGGAAAATGGCATTGATACGGGGATTCATTATCCTCTCCCCCTGCACTTGCAGCCTGCTTACCAGTGGCTTGATTATGGAGAAGGCAGTTTTCCGGAAGCCGAAAAAGCGGCAAAAGAAATACTCTCTCTCCCTGTTTTCCCCGGCATTAAAGAGGAAGAACAAAACTATGTGGCGCATATGATTAAGGAGTTTTACCGTTGAAGGATGTGAAACCAACTATTTCTGTTTTTATTCCCGGTTATAATGAAGTAGGGAATGTGGATTTGCTTCTTGAGAAGATAGCCGTCGCTTTCAAAAATGACGGTATAAAAGGGGAAGTCATTTATGTTAATGACGGAAGCACTGATGGAACCGCTGAAAAACTGGAAACGCTTAAAGGGAAATATTCTTTTCTCAGAGTTTTCCATCACAGGACAAACTTTGGTCTTACCGAGGCCATGAGAACCGGGTTTCCGGAATGTGGTGGAGAAATTGTAATTTTTCTTCCTTCCGATCTTGAGTCTGACCCGGAAGAAGATATCCCCAAATTATTTCATAAGATCAGGGAGGGTTATGACATTGTAGCCGGTTGGCGACAGGGGAGAAAGGATGGGAAGAGTTTCATGTCAGCCATCTATAATATTGTTTCAAGAAAACTTTTCAACGTATCAGCCCATGATATGAACTGGATCAAGGCTTTTAGAAGGGAAGTCCTTGATGATATTGAATTGAGAAGTGACTGGCACAGGTTTATTTTAATGATAGCCGCATCTAAGGGGTATAAGATTGGTGAAGTAAAGGTTAACTGGTATCCCAGAAAATCGGGTAAATCGAAGTTTGGATTTTGGCGCATTCCCAAATCACTTATCGATGTTTTGGTTGTAAAGTTTCTTCTTACCTATTCAAAGAAGCCCATGCTTTTTTTCGGTCCCGCAGGAGGGGGAATTATTTTAGTCGGTCTTGTGATTGATATGTACTTGGCCTGGCTATGGTTTTTTCAGGCTACTCAAAAAAGACCGGTATTTATCTTTTCCCTTGTTCTAATGGTAATAGGATTATTCATTTTTATGGTTGGTTTCCTGGCAGAGATGATCGTAAGCATTACGGAGAGTCCGGAAAGCAGGGACGGTAAAAAAAATAATAATTTAAACAGGCGGTATTGACAGGCGCTTATTTGGTTATGAAAAAAAAACTTTATGTTGCTATAGGCAGCGATTGTGATCCTGACAGGCCGGGTTACGGAGGCCCTTTATACTCTGAAAAGACCTTAACCTGGCGTGGAAATGAGGAGGGCATAAGTTTTTTTTCTGCTTTTAGAGAAAAGTTTTCAGAAAGAAATGGGTATTTCCCAAAAATTACGTGGAACGTGAGGGCAGACAGGCAGATTGAAATGGTTCACGGCTCAGCCGGTTATTGCCTTCAGAAACATGACAGGTTATGGAATTCACTGGAAAAAGAAGGGGATGAAATTGCATGGCATCCCCACCTGTGGGATTGGGATGATAATGCAGGCAAGTGGTACCAGAAAGTAAATGATTACCGTTTTAAGGAAAGGTGTTTTTCCACTGGTATTGAAGCTTTTCGTCATGTATTAGGATTGACCCCTCATACAGTCCATGCAGGATGGTGCTATCAGGACAATGAAACGCTTGCCATCCTTTCGAGAGAGGGCGTGCGTGTCGATTATTCAGCTAATCCCGGGCAGGATACAATGGGACAGCAAGATATGGATCGATCCCTCTGGGACAGAACACCGTCAAACCCCTACTATCCCAGCGCAAAAGATTATCAGACTCAATCAGAAAATAAAGGGGAAAACCTCACGATTTTGGAAGTTCCTTCTACAACAGGTGAACACCGGGGGATGAATTTGCTGAAAGTAATTTCAGATCAGCTAAAACATGGCGTTAATTTAAAAGCTATTAAACATTCCCCCCGCCAGGTTCCTTTCATTGCATTAAAACCTGCACTTTTTAAGTTGATTATGAGAGATGTTTTAAAGAGAGAGAGACAACCTGTTAACTACTTTCTTTCCTATTTTCACTCCGATGAATTATTGCCTGAACAATATAAAAGGGGATTAAAGAAAAATATGTATAAATTAGAACATATTTTTAAAAATCTGATTCTCCTGAAAAGGGAAGCTGAAAAAAGTGATATGGAATTATCTTTTGTTACTGTGAGGGAACTCCTGGAATTAATTGAAAAAGGGCAAAGTGAAACTGCTTCTGCTTACCCATAACTACCCCCTCTTTTATGGCGATATGCGGGGCAAATTCCTGCTGTCCCTGGTTAAAGGCCTTGTCGAACAAGGTGTAGATGTTGTTGTTTCAACGCCTTTTTGGATTTCTGAAGCTGCGAATAGGGAATGTATTGATTCCTTCTCCGGTGAGACAATAATCAGATTTCCATGGGCGGGCAATCGATTTCAGTCAATGTCACCGGTAAATCCGGTCCATATTCTGAGTTTTCTCAAATTCTGTAAGACCTGGTCTCAATCGTTAAGTACTATTGTAAAAAAAGAAAAGTTTGATTTGATAATAGCTGCATGGGCAATTCCTGCAGGAATTCTTCTGTACAATAAAAATATTAAAGGTGTTTTCAAAGGTGTATGGTTATTGGGAACCGATTATCACAGGTTTATGAAGTATCCTTTTAAACCCATAATTATTAATATCTTGAAGAAGGGTAATCAGGTATGGTCTAACAGTAAAAGGGTCGTCAGTGAATTGCAAACCACCAGGCCCGGTTTAAATGTGTTCTTCATGCCTGACAAAACAAAAAAGTGGGAACAGTTTCAATCTTCGAGCCCTGTAAATGATAAAAAAAATATCCGACTTCTGAGTATTGGCCGTTTGGAAAATGTAAAAGGTTTTGATATGGCTATTAAGGCCTGTCGCTCACTTATAGATAAAGGCATTCCTGTGGAATATGAAATAATAGGTGAAGGGAGCCGGAGAAGCGAGTTGGAAAGTTTGATTAGTGGCTATGGTCAACACATAAAGCTTGCAGGCAAAATTGAAGATGATGATATTTTGCTGGAGTATTTGCAGCGTTGCCATGCGCTTGTAATTCCTTCACGATATGAAGGAATGCCTTCTGTTTTTTTCGAAGCCCTTGAGGCAGGAAAACCGGTTATTGCTACAGATGTGGGTGATATGAAAGTCTGTCTCCGGGGAAACTCTACAGGGAAGGTGACAGCTGTTGAAGATATTGATGGTCTGGCTGAAAGTATTCATATGCTGGCAGAGGGAAAGGTCCATTTTGATCAACAAAGGGCAGATGAACTCTTTGCAGAGTACAGTGTGGATAGATCGGTAGATCTGCTCCTGTCCATTCTTAAAAATAAGAAGACTGAGATTTTATAGAAGACGGAAATTTAATGGAATAAATTCTGTTTTTGATTTACTTGTTATCAACTGACTCATGGATTCAAATTTTTTTATGTTGCAAACCGGTGAGCATCTTCTTGTGAATACTATGAAGGTTTGATGGGAGATTTATACAGGCAGGAAGCAAGGAATGGTTGAAAAAAAATACAGGCCCAGTGTGCTTTTTCTTACAAGAAAGGATCCGGCAAATTGCTTTGTTGCACAAGGGCTTAGTTCAAGCAAGAGCATTAACCTGCGAGCTGTTCTTATTGAAAGTCGTTCAATGGGCCGGCGGCAGTTGTTGTATAAAAAAATCTGTAATGCTTATAAAAAAAACAGCTTGCCGGGAGCCCTGAAGCTTATCATTGATCTTCCCTATTTATATTTTCAGGACAGGGGCTTATTGAAGATGCAGAAACAAAAGCTATGGGGTGGGAGTGATCCGCTCATGCCTCAAAATGTGCCTGTGCACTGTTTTGATGATCTTAACAGCCGGGAATCGATAAACTTTGTAAAAGAGATGGATGCCGATTTTCTTATTGTTATGGGGACCAGGATATTGATTAAAGAACTTTATTCAGCATCGAAAAGTGGTGCTATTAATATTCATATGGGAATCACGCCCGAGTATCGGGGCAGCAAAGGGGAGTTCTGGGCACTTTACAGGGATGATCTTGAAAATATTGGTTTTACGGTACACTTTATTGATGATGGAATCGATACGGGAGAAATATTGTACCAACATTTTACAAGACCGGAATTAAATGATAATGAGCGTACACTGCGTATAAAAAATATTTTTAATGTTGTTCCTGCTGTCGAGCTTGTATTAGAAAATTTACAAATGGGTGTGACACTGCAAATATCAAGGGAGGGGAGAAAGAGCTGCTTTTTTTCTACACCTTCAATGTTTCAGTATATGCGTCTCCATTGGCGTCTGAGACGGGAAAAAAATAGAAAAAGAATGGGAATGAAAAAGCATTAATATGGCAGGAAGGTGGTTGGTAAGATTGGCGGCCTTGCTTATGTTTGTTCTGGCCTCTTATTATATTTATAAAATGGTTTACAGCCAGTGGGAACTTGTAAGGAAAGGCCCTCGAGAGATAAATTGGGAAATGGTTGCCTTTGGCCTTTTTATCTTCGAACTGTACTGGTTATATCAGATTTATCACTGGAAAAGGATTATGGCTGTATTGGGTAGTTCTCTTGGTTTTATTCATTCATGCCAGATGTTTGTAACAAATAATTTGCTCGCTTATATTCCGGGTAAGTTTGCCAATATTATGGGAATGGCAATGCTGGCGAAAAAGAAGAATGTCTCCCGAATCCACACCGTTACGACTGTCATACTTTTTCAAATTTATTCGCTGGTAAGTGGCGTTTTATTTATAGCTGCTGTCATGGTGGGGAGTAATGGAAATGTGAAAAATCTTATATCTGAAGAATGGATCCCTTTTCTTTGTGCGGGCGCTTTATGCGGTATTGTGATGGTTATGCCTGCTACCGTCAATAGAGTCCTTGCTTTAGTCCGCAAAATTACAGGGCGTCAAGTAGAAGAAGTACGCATATCTTTTGTCGATCACCTGGCACATCTTTTAATATATTTTTTCAGTTGGCTGATTCTGGGATTGTCCATGTATTTTATTGTTTCAGGCTTGGGTGAAAATCTTTTGACTAAAGTCTATATCTTTGAGATAACTATAATCATTATTGCGAGCTACTTGATGGGTTTGCTCGCTTTTTTTGTTCCTGCCGGTTTTGGTGTAGCCGAACTGGGTCTTGTTTATGGTTTTATGAAGCTCTTTGAGCCGGCCCAGGCTGTTTGGGGGGCTGCTTCTTTTAGGATTGCAGGTCTGGTAACATTGATTCTCAGCTACTTGCTGTTGCTTCTCTTCGCTGTGAATAGAAAACAGGTTGACCGATTTTAGGTATGAGAATAGAAGGGGGTTTTTTATGATCAGGTGTAAAATGAATGAAGGATAATGTTCAAATTAAGGAGCAAGAAGAGTTTTACGACCGTTTATGGCATGAACGTCTGACCAGTCGAAAGCGAACATGGCTGGGGAAAATCTACCATTTTGATGAAAAAAGCCGCTTGAATATGTTGGGGCGGGAAGTCGATAAATTTATAGACCCGTTTGGCAAGGGCGTCAAATCATTTGATCTCGGTTGTGGGAGAGGAATAGTATCATCCCTTCTATTGCAAAAAGGACTGCAGGTGACGGCCCTTGATTTATCACCCGCTGCCATAGAGCTTAACAAGAAACGAATGCCTGAGGCAGAATTTATTGCATCAGACATCTTTTCTTACGATAATTATGACTTCGGAAAATACGATCTTCTTGTCAGTTCGGAAGTAATGGAGCACCTTCAGGTAGAAAGAAGGAAGGATTATGTTGATATCATTTTCCGGCTGTTAAAGGATGGAGGTATGGCAATTATTACGACGCCAAATGCAACAGAAATGAATAGATTGGGAATGGTGAAAGATCAGCCCCTAGACTTCTGGATGACTATGGAAGAGTTCAAAGCTTGTTTTGAAAGCAAATTTCTACTTCATTCTTTTCAAACAACATGTTTATGTTTTAAAAACAGGTTTTTAAATTACTTCTGGAAATTAGTGCCTTTTGTAAATAATATTGCCGACAGATTCATTGCTTCATCTGAACGAGGAAAGTATCAAATGATTGTTGTTGAGAAAAAAACATCAATATGATGCGTATGTTGTTTAAATTAATATAAATCAATGGAGTCCGGTTTAGTTATTTCCGTCGGCTTACATTTTCCGCAAAGGAGTTGAAATTTGAATTTGTTATCCAGGGTTAAACTTCCCAAGTCAAACTTTTCTATAGCCAGTATATATTTTATTTTAGTTATTATATTTTTTTATAAACTGTTTTTGCATCCTGATTTTATAGTATTCGGCACTGATGCTACAGATAGATTTTCTATTACAAATTATATCAGGAATGTAGCACTTGAATATGGGAGTTTTCCTTTATGGATTCCGGTTCATTTTTCCGGTCTCCCAAATATTGATGCTACTCATTCTATCCAGCTGAATTTATTCTGTTTTTTGTATTACATCCTGCCTCTTCCGTTGGCATTTAACCTCTTTATGTATATACATTTTTTCTTTGCCGGTTTTTTTATGTACCTTTTTGCAAAAGAAATTAATTTGAAAAAAGAGGGGGCTTTCCTGGCCGGTCTTATGTTTATGTTTTCCGGCGTCCTCATTTCACACCTTTTTGTGGGACACATGGCTAAAATTGTATCCTGGTCACATGTTCCCTTGCTGCTTTTTCTGACGAAAAGAGGTGTTGAGAGGAGAGAACTTAAGCCATTTCTCATTATGAGTATTGTTATGGGTCATCAGTTTCTCGGGGGACATACTCAGATGAGTTTTTATTCTACTTTGCTTATAGGTGTTTTTGCCCTTTTTGCTCTTTATCATTTTAAGGAGAAAGGGAATACTCCCGCCGATTGGCTAATTAAGCCGGGCCTGAAGTTTCTATTGTCCATTGTGCTGGCTGTCATGATTTATTCAGTTCAGCTCCTGCCTTCTTATCTTTATACCCAGAAATACTCGGAGCGCTCCGGCGGGACAAGCTATGAGTTTTCCACCTCCTGGTCTTTTGCACCCATTGAACTGCCGGGAATAGTTATTAGAGATCCTTTTGGTTATGCCTGGCCATGGACGATCAATATGGCAAAGACCGAGAGAAATAAAGATTCATTTGCCAAACCTTTCGTTCCTTATTGGGGACCCATGCCTCAACGGTTGACGGGGGATTACCTTGGTGTCTTGCCCTTTATTCTTGTCATAATAGGTATTACCTTTAACAGAAACCGATATAGTTGGTTCTTTATTATTTCAGCGATAGTTACATTGCTCTTATCTCTGGGAAAATATACCCCCCTTTACTGGTTGGCTTATAAGTTTGTATTTGGTTTCAGTTATTTTCGGGTCCCATCATCTATCTTCGCCTTAACGGTTCTTTGTTTCTCTTTACTGGCCGGTAAAGGGGTGGATTTCCTCTTGAATGACGACAGGCAGTTTACACAAAAAAGTTTTAAACGATTTATGAAAGGAATCTCTATTTTTACGGTTTTACTCGTTGTCTTTTCTGCTTTGTTGAGTTTTTTGGGTGAGAACTATCTTAACCTGTTTCAGGTTTCTATGGATAAATATCGATTTGCTGCTCAATTGGCATCCTACGATTCAATGGTAATGGACAGGTTTATCAAAATAAGAAACGGGCTATTCATTTTTTCCGCTTTAATGATAATATCGACACTAATTATTTATTTCCGCAGTATTGGAAAGGTAAGTAAACAACATCTCAGCATATTATTGTTTGCAGTAATCATTATAGATCTTTGGGGGTACGGGTACGAGTTTATAAAATATACAAAGATTGATGAGAATACTTTCTATGGAAATATGAAGGCTGTCAAGATTGTTAAGGAGGATAACAAGGACCAAAAGTTCCGGCTCCTGGCAATAGACGATAGGTCTATCCAAAATGCATCGATTAATTTGAGGTCTTTTTCTTATCATGGTATTGAATTGCTTAACGGAAGGCATGATCTTGCTCCCAGGTATTATCAGCAAATGCTTAATGCCTCTGTTAAAAGTCCAAAATTGTTAAGCCTTCTTAATGCAAAGTATGTGCTTTTAACCAAAAACAATGATTTAAGGCGATTTGTCGGCAGTGGTGAAAGGTTTGAGAAGCAGTTTAAGCTTCTTGTGACGGATGACACCTTTAAACTTTATAAAAATAACGAATATATGGATAGAACTTTCATTGTAAACAGGGCGAGAATAGTAAGTGATGATAAGTACGTACTTCCTTATATGATGAGGGACCACTTTGATCCCACCACGGAAGTTGTTATTGAAGAGAAACCTTCTAAGCCCGATGGTATGGCAGGTAAGCCTGCAAAAGAAAATAAGACTGAAATTGAATTGTACAGCCCTAATAGAATTTTAGTTAATGCCGATCTAAAGGCAGACGGATTTCTTGTTCTTGCCGACACCTATTACCCTGACTGGAAGGTTTATGTTGATGGTGTTGAAGGAAAGATTTACAAGACGGATTATGCTTTAAGGGGTGTTTATCTTAACAGGGGGAGCCATAAGCTGGAATTTGTCTATGAGTCTAAAACACTGAAAATGTACGGGTCACTTTCAGGCTCTGTGCTGATCCTGACATTATCAGCTATTATATGGATTATTTATCGGGAAAAAAGGGCGCTTTCCATGTCATAAACTATCGTTATTATTCTCCTTATTGTTATTTATTTCTTTTCAAGCGTCCTCATCAATTCCCTGGCTTCAGTTTTTAGTTCATGGCCACTATATTTGCTGATAAGCGTTTGCAGGTCAGTTTCTGCTTTTTGAGGTTCTTTAACCTTCAGATAGCAAATAGCGGACATGAAAAGCACATTGGGCATGAATTGGCTTTCAGGGTAATCTTCCCTGAAGCTGTTGAGAGCGACAAGCGCTTCGGGAAAATTATCGCTATTCATAAAATCTTCAGCGCTTTTAAGGGCTGCCGACTCAGCCAGGAGTTTATCGCTTTCGTGCCCTTTCCAGATGGGCTTAAGCTCCTCAGAACCTTTTTCAGCGCCCTTGATTCCTGCGACGGCTGTATTGCTTCGTTTGTTATATTTATTTGGAGAGAGTTTCCTTATCTTGATCCATAACCTGTCAAGAAACCCTTTTTTCTCATACTTTTTTTCTGTTTTAGCAGTGGACTTCTCTTCTCCGTAGAGCTTTTCCTGGTTAAGAGTCCCGATGGGGAAAATCAAGGTAATGATTACAAGAAAGTTTATGACGTTTTTCATGTCTTCCTCCCTTAATGAATATGACTTTCATCAATCTATTCTTATCTTTTTAAGTATAAGACATTTATTGTTAAGTTCAAAGGATATATTAATTTAATCTATCCTAAATTAGAACCCCTGCCTTTTCCGGCAGTGTATTCCCTGCTGTTTACCCGGGACGGCTGGTTTGCTTTTAAGTCAGCAACTCTTCTCTAAAGTGCTTTTTAAAAATGGCGGCAAGCAGATAACTAAATATTATTACAAAGAAGATAGAAAGACACCTGGCAATTACTGTATCATTAATTAGTAAATTTATTATGTAGGAAACAGGTTCCATTAAAAAGGGATGAAGACAATAAAGAGCAAGTGAGTATTTAGACATGAAACTTACAATTTTACCGGATTTTATTTTAGGATCTAAGGCAAAAATTAATAGTGTTAATGTTCCGAAAATGAGTGATGTTCTTGTATATGCAGGAATGGCAAATCCTTGCCCCGGAAAGAATATGGCTCCCGTGGAGGCATTCCATTCAATTATGGAAAATATAAAAAATAAAGAGAATGAAGTGACAAGAATGTAATACTTCTTTGATAAAATATTATCCTCGTTGCCTTTGATAAGAAGCGCTGCAAAGCAATAGGGGATAAAGTTTAATGGATTCCAGTAGGCGCTTAACTGATAATAGCCGTATATTTTTGTAAGCAGTGGCAGGAACGCAATAAATATTATTGATAATATAAAACCTGGTATCAGTATTGCGGGTTTAAGTTTTGAGATGGAATGAGTGAATAAAAGAGTAAGTATCAAACTAACGAAGAAGTAATATTTTGTATTTCCGGCCCGCAGCAAAATTACAATGAATGATGAAATAGAGTCGGGTATAATATCTAACTGGCCCGTGTAAAGATAACGCACAACTATTAATATTGGAGCCCAAAAGCTCAGCAAAAGCAATAGACGCTTCATGCGCTTTTGGAATGCTTTATATGTTATTTCCCTGGAAACGTAAAGATAGTTTGAGACTAAAATGAAAGCCGGAACAGCCAGCAATAAAAGGTGAAAGTTCACAAAATCTGAAAAGGTAAATGTGTGTTGACGGAAGTCTTTCATGGAGAATATTAGTGATCTGCCTCCTCCTCCCATATGCCATATCACTACGAAAACAGACATTATGGCACGTAAATAGTCGATGCCCTCTATTCTTTTATTCATCAATTGTCACTTCGTCGCTAAAAGTGTAAGTTTTTTTAAATCCGGATTTTTTCTTAATTACCATACCATAAATGTTAAATGTATGGTTATTGCGCAGCAGGGCATATTCTATTATAGTAATAGCTGGTCATACCAATAAATTATGGTTTGTTAAATGATATTGTCCTATTTAAGGGGCTGTTAAATATTATGGGATCATGTTTTTGCACTTGTTATACCTGTCTTCATGCTATGATTTAACTAAATAAGTAAAGTAACGGTTCATATCATAAAATAGAGAAAATTAAGCTATAAATTCCCGATGTCATTGTAATGCGTATTTTTATAAAATATTATTATATAAGATGTTTTGATTATTATGGTTTAATGGAAATGTACTTAAAGAACTCTAAAATTATTGTTTTTCCGACCTTTTTGTTTCATCTTATGGCAGTTTCTTTTTTCGTCTTATTCTTCTTTTCTTCTGCCCATTCCTATGAACGTATCGATTTTCTTTTTCAGATAGGCCCCGAATTAAGGGGAGACAAGCCTGGAAAGTTATACGAACCTGTTGATGCTTTCATGTCTGCTGATGGAACCATCTATGTTGTTGATTCAGATGCAGACAGGATTATTACCTTTGATGAAAGTGGTGCCTACAAAGGGGCCTTTGGCAGCAAGGGAAGTGAACCGGGAAAGTTTAATGAACCGACAGCAATAACACAGTCAAAAGATGGAAGACTGTTTGTTGTTGATAGTGGTAATAATCGTATCCAGGTTTTTAATACGCATGGCCAATTTCTTTATTCCTTTGGAAAGGGGGGGGATGAGAGGGGGGAGGTGGATGAACCCGGTGGAATTGCTATCGATAGTCAGGAAAGAGTTATGATTACTGATAGAGATAATTACTCTATCGTTTCTTTTACGCTCGATGGGATCTACCTGGGAAGATTCGGTAAAAAGGGAGATAAAAAAGGGGCCTTTCTTTCGCCGGCGGATATAGCTGTAGATTCACTCGATAATATCTATGTTTCTGATGACAAAAACGAAAATATCCAGGTTTTTGATTATGACCTGAATTTCAAAAGACTTATAAAGAAAAAATCGCGCAAAGATAAAAGCTTTGGATTACCTCTGGGCCTTGCTCTTGACAAGTGGGGGGCTCTTTTGTACACAGATGTTGAAAACAGCAAAATACATCGGCTGGATCGAAAGGGGGAGGAAGTTTTTCTCTTTGGCAGTGAGGGAAGTGGACGTGGACAATTCAGCGGTCTTGCTCGAATAAGGTATAATCGCCGTAAGAACCTGATTCTTGTTACCGGGGCCGGGAACTCACGGGTACAGGTTTTCAGGATTACACCTGAAAAAGATGAAAAAGTTATTGCTGCGGCAAAGGCGAGACGAAGGCTCTCCTTCGAGCGGATTATCCCTCATGTTGCAAATGATATGGCAATGAATGATAAGGGAGAATTCTACCTTGTGCAGTCTGATAAAAGGAAAATTCTTGTTCTTGATAAAGAGGGCAAGGTTGTATCCCGGTTTGGCAAGGCAGGGAAGGGTAAAAGCCTCTTTGATTTGCCTCATTCCATTATGTTGACACCACTGGAGAGACTCTATATTTCCGATGTGGATAACCATAAAATCCACGTTTTTGATACAAAGGGTAAAAAGCTTTTCCACTTTGGCGGCAAGGGGAGAAAAGAAGGAAATTTAAGGGAACCCAGGGGCCTTGCATTTTATAAAGACAATCTATACGTTGCCGATAGTGATAATCACAGGGTCCAGATTTTTAATAAAGATGGAATTTTTCTAAAAAGTATAGGAAAAGAAGGTGATGGGGCCGGCCGTTTTGATACGCCCTATGATATTGCTGTCAATTCGAGAGGTGAAATCTGGGTTGCCGACTATAATAACTCCAGGATTCAGGTTTTTGACAAGAATGGTAAATTTCTCAAAAAAATGGGAAAAAAAGGGATGAAAGCCGGGCAATTTTACCGGCCCAGATCTATCTCTATCGATGCCGATAACCTGGTTTATGTTCTTGACGGTGAAGAGGGCGCCCGCATCCAGGTTTTTAATGACAAGGGAAAGTATCTTTATTCATTGGGAAGTCCGGGAAAAGGGAATCCCCAATTGATGGATGCCCGGAATATTTATGTCCATTCCAATGAAGGGAGCAGGATATTGGTTGCTGATAAGGGAAATAAAGTATTGAAGGTCCTTTTTGTAAAACAGGTTCCTTCTGTCCCTTCCCCTATCTCCCTTGCCGGTAATGAAGCTTTTAGCCGCTTAACATGGGAGGCGGCCGGGGAGTCCTTTGTTGCAGGCTATAAAGTTTATGCCAGAGGGCTGAAGGAAGAGGAGTACTCACTGCTTGGTGCTTCCGGATCAGCGGAATTTGAAGTTAAGCATGATAAGGGAAAAGAAAAACCGCTTTATGTTGTATCGGCCTATTCTTTCGGCGGGCTGGAAAGTGAATTTTCGAAAGAACTGAAAGATGATTTCAGGTTGGGTTATGCTGCTTTTGAAGGGGGTGATTTTAAGGGAGCCATTATCTTTTTCGAAAAAGTTCTTTCCACTGTGCCTGAAGACCCCAAAGCCCTTCTCTATGCAGGGCATGCCTTTAGCCGCGAAAAAGAGTATATTAAAGCAAGTGAAAAGTATAAAGCCCTTTCCAGGGTAAAGGGCCATGAAAAGGAAGGCGCGCTGCAACTGGGCCTGCTCTACATGAATCTCGGTGAGCATATTGATGCGGAAAAAATATTTTCCGCCCTCTTAAAGAAAGACCCCGCATTCCTTCAGGCAAAACGTTATATGGGAGAAATACTTTTTGAAAAGGGGCTTTATTCACCGGCTCTGGAAATGCTTAATGAGGTTGCTGAAAAAGGCCTTAAAGATGCCCGGATTTACAATATTATGGGCAAAATTTACCTCAAGTCCAGTGTGCTTAACAAGGCTGAAAAGGCTTTTAACGACGCAATTAAACTTAATCCCCATTCTGCCGAACTTTACCGGAACCTTGCCGCAGTTTCCAAAAGGAAAGGGAAGGTAAAGGGGGCCATTGAAAAGCTTAATAAGGCTATCAGTCTTGATTCCAAAGATATTGAATCCTACCTTAATCTGGCGGAACTTTATATTGAAGCGGGAAAGCTTGAACATTCGGAAAAAGTTATTAATTCAGCTCTTCAAATTTCACCGGACAGCGCCGATGTTAACTATATTAAAGGGCGCTTGATGACTATGCAGAAGCGCTATGAAGATGCTGTTTTATCTTACGGGAAGGCGCTGACTATTGATAAGGAACATGAAAAATCCCTTTTTTACATGGCAATGGCCTATATGGAGATGGGGCGAAGAGATGAAGCTGTCAGCCATTTTAAAAAAGCCATTTCCTTTAAAAGTTCCAACCCTCTCGTTTATCTGGCCATAAGCCGTCTCTATGAGGAAGAGAACAAACTTGATGAGGCTATTCGCCGCCTGAAACAGTGTGTTGATAAAATACCTGATGATTCGCAATGCCATGAATTGCTGGCTCAACTCTATCTTAAAAAGAATAAACCGGAAAAGTCGGAAAAACACCTGGCTAAAGTCGTTCAAATTTCTCCACAAAAGGCAAGCGCTCGAATTAAACTGGCCTCTGTTTTGAAAGGGCTTGGAAAAACCGGAGAAGCCCTTGTTCAGCTTGAGGCGGCCATCAGTCTGGATGATGCCGGTTCTGAGGCGAGACATCTCCTGGGCACCATTTACCTTGAAAGCAAACAGTTGACAAAAGCGCTCAGGGAGCTTGAAATGGCTGTAAAGCTGGAGGCAGGGAATGCTGCTTATCATAACAGCCTTGGACTGGCATACCTGGAACTTTCCAGACCTGACGAAGCCATTGAAGCTTTTAAAAGAGCTTATAATATTAGCGCTCATGAAGTGTACAAGGCAAACCTCAATGCGGCCTTTGAAAAGAAAACACAACTTGCCGCTTCCAGTGACGGGCCACCTGTTGAAATCGTGCATATCTCTTTTAGTGAGGTTTTTGCCTCTGCCTATAAATCCTATGAAGAAGAGCCTCTCGGGACAATTTCTCTTAGAAACAACAGTGATGAGGTTTTGAAAAATATCAAGGTTTCTCTTAATATCAAGAAATATATGGACTTTCCTTCAGAGCAGCTTGTTAAAAGTATAAATCCCCATGAAACGGTCAAACTTGATATAAAATCGACATTTAATAATGCGCTTCTCCAGTTAACGGAAGATACGTCGGTGCAGGCTGAAATTTCTGTCCAGTACTTTAAAAACGAGAAAACCCTTTCTTTTGAGCGGAGAGAGTCTCTAACCATTTACAATAGAAATGCCATGACCTGGTCCAGAAAGGAGATGGCGGCGGCCTTTGTCACTCCAAAAGATGCGCCTGTCGTTACCTTTGCCCGGGGCGTTATCCAGATGGTTCATGGCGAAAGTCCCGACATCGATATGAACATGGGAAAGGCCATTCAGCTCTTTGACGCCCTTGGTGTAAGCGGTGTCGTTTATGTGGTCGATCCCAATAATCCCTATGCTTCCGTTTCCACCAATAACGGCAAAGTCGATTCCATACAGTATCCAAGGCATACGTTGAAGCACAAGACAGGTGATTGTGATGACCTTGTCGTTCTTTATTCGGCCCTTCTTGAAAACCTGGGGGTGGAAACGGTTATGCTTGATATTCCGGGCCACCTTTTTATGGCCTTTAAAACTGGTATTAAAAGTAAAGACGCCAAAAAGCTTGCAGGCAAGGAAAATCTTTATATCATTCGTGATGAATATGTCTGGATCCCTGTTGAGGTAACCATGGTAGGCAAGAGTTTTACCGAGGCATGGCGTGAGGGGGCGAAGGAAATGGTTTTAAGAAAGACAAAAGGTGAACTTAATATTATTGATACCCACGGGGCATGGGGGCAGTTTAAACCTGTTTCCATCGAGGATAAACAGGAAGTGTCTCTTCCCGGTAAAAATAAATTACTGGCCGCAATCAGGGAAGATATTTTCCTTCAGCAGAGCAAGGGCATAGAGAAGCTGATAAAGCCTTACGTGGAAGCATTGAAGAAGGATCCGGAAAATTACAAAGCCAGGCTTAACCTGGGTATTATTTATGGCAAGAAGGGTTATTACGAAAATGCGCTCAGGGAATTTGAAGGCATTTTGAAAAAGAGGACAGATGATCCTCATACGCTTAACAATATAGGAAATGTTTATTTTGAAGAAAAAAAGTATGAAGAGGCCGTAAAATACTATCAAAAAGCGGAGTCATCCGGTGAACCCGACTCTGCCCTCAAATTAAATCTGTCACTTGCCTATTACAAGATGGGTAAGCTTGAAAAAGCGAAAGCAAAGTTCAGGGAAGGGGAGAGACTATCTCCGGAAATTGCCGAACGCTTTTCCATCTTCAGATCCATTCTTTTTGATTGATTGGAGTCCCTTGAAATTACTTGAAAGAATTCTTTGACCGGACGGCTATGCGGTAATGAATATTTCATGTGGTGGTCATGTTTCCTGCCAGTCTGTGTCATTCCCGGCTTGGTCGGGAATCCATGAGCTTTACTTATCATTAAAAATCGAGCGGGCTTCCGGTTTTCTTGATGGTTGTCGTCTTGATTGTATGGGTGTAAATCATGGTCGTTCGTATGTCACTATGCCCCAGTAGCTGCCGGATTGTCCTGATATCGTAATTAGCCTGGAGCAGATGACTGGCAAAACTGTGCCGGAAGGTATGAGCACTTACCCTTTTTATAATGCCTGCCTGCTTAACGGCTCTTTTCACTGCTTTATTGACGTGGCTTTCGTGCAGGTGATATTGTCGCAGTTCTTCTGTCTCGGGTACTTTTGTCAGATTAATTGCGGGGAAAAACCACTGCCGGGGCAATTCTTTAGCACAGTTTTTGTATTTTTTCTCAATGGCATTGAACATAAAAGCACCATCATAGGCAGCCTTTTCGTCTTCCTGGAGTACCTTCTTTACGTTTTCAATCTAACCCGTTAGTTGAGGATAAATACTTTCCGGTAAAGGTACCGTCCTGTCCTTTTGTCCTTTCCCGTCATGGATTGTAAGAATCGCTGTATCAAAATTAAAATTGTTGATGCCTAATTTAAGACATTCAAAAAGGCGTAAGCCGCAACCACAGAGTAGCTTGACTACCAGATCATAAGGGTGTTCAAGAGAATCGAGTACAAGGTTGACTTCTTCTTTTGATAAAACGACTGGAATATAAGGTTTTTTTTTGCTCTTACATTGTCTTTATGCTGGCCAAAGTCTTTTTTGATAATATGCTTATAAAAAAAGAGCAATGCATTAAAAGGCTGGTTTTGTATTGATGAACTACGGAAGATTGCATTAATAATGGGGCAAAAGTGAATTATAAGAACTTGTTTATCAAAAAAAGAGGCTTTGTTTTTTTTAAATTGAGAAATCAGGCAATATATTCTTGAAAAAAGGTAATGATTGCGATAAAGATAAGTTATTAAATTTAATTATTGGTTGCGGTAAGGGGAATTCTACTAATAGGGTTTTTCTACAGCCTCGTTAGCTGATAAAACAATTAAGTGAGTAAGATATGAAAACAAATGGTTGGGTAGAAATAATTAAGTCCATTAAAACTCCAATTAGCTTACTTGCTCTAATCACCTTGATCGTCGGGTCGTTACTACATTTCAATCCAGATCCAGTAAGTAGATGGGCGGCAATATTTTTGCTTTTTATAATCACTATATTTACTATCGCATACGCCATCAAGTATAAGTCGCTATTCCCAACTGAAATAAGATCGATCTGGAGTAAAAATGATCTTCCATTAGAAGAGAGCGAAAGAGACTCATGGTTAGGTAAATGGAACTGTCGTTGGACATTTAGAGAAAAAGACAATCAGCTTAAGCCATATGTGGATGATATTATTGAAATCAATGAAATTGGTTGTAACAGTGGTGAATTGACTGGTATGGGCTTTTCTTCCTATATTGAAGGGTCAAAATATTTTCTCAAAGGCCGAGTGTCAAATAAAAGAATTGCACACATATTTTATACTAGTTCTGCGGAAACAGCCGGATTGTCAGGCATGGTTATTTTAAGTCGTCCCCCTATTGGTGATATCACAGGATGGTGGCTTGGTGCAGGGCGTAAAGGTGGAGATATTGGTGGAGGGGTAACTATGGAACGGCATGAGAACAACCTTGATTTCAAGATTAAAAAGTACGAAATCAGCTAAGTCTTTTTAAATAACAGCAGCTATCCAATGGGTCAAGTTGACGCCTAAAAGCGGCGCAACTTACCCATAACGTTATGTGTAAATAAGGAGCAATCATGTCGAAAATGCAAAGCCATTTGGAAATGATTCAGGGGATAATAAATCGATTGTCTCACAATTCTTTCCTACTAAAAGGATGGACTGTAGTGCTAGTTTCAGCCCTCTTTGCTCTCGCAGCAAAAGACAAGAATGCACTATTCATCTACCTGTCATACTTTCCTTCTATTGCATTTTGGTGTCTTGATGGATACTTCCTGTGGCAAGAAAGACTTTTTAGAGCTTTATACGATAATGTACGTGTAATGAAAGAAGAAAATATCGATTATTCAATGAATGTCAAAAATGCTGACATTTCGGAGATTACTTGGTCAAGTGCTTTTCTTTCAAAAACACTCATTATGTTTCATGGTGTAATTCTCGGTTCTATAATCATTGTAATGCTTCTAACCTTAAAAGGAGGGTGTAATGGCTAGAAAAGTTTTTTTTAGTTTTCATTATGCAGATATAATGAATGCAAACATTGTTAGAAATTCTGGACAATTTAAACCAACAGCTGAAACTGGATTTTATGATAAGTCCCTTTGGGAGGATGCAGAGACTAAAGGAAAGACCGCTATTCAAAAATTAATAGACGATGGTCTTCATAACACTAGCGTTACATGCTTTCTTCTCGGAGAAAAAACATATGCCCGTCCTTACTGCAAGTATGAGCTTGAAAAAAGTCTCGATGAGAAAAAAGGTATTCTTGGGATATTATTACCAAATCAAGAAAAACATGGCCCAAAATGGATTAGTAAATATGGAAGAGTATACAGTTGGGACCATAGTAAATTTGCTGATTGGGTTGAGAAAGCTGCAAGGGATGCTGGGAGATAACAGTAATAAAAACACTACAGGGGTTGATGGGGTCGGACAGGACTTTAACCTGCTAGATATGTTGCCGGTAACGGCGTACGGTCCGACCCCATTGCAGCATGCGTTGATAACAAAAGAAAAGGGGGCACTCAAATTGAAGATTCTATATGCCGAAGATGAGGAAAGACTCCAAAAGTCTACTGCGATGCTAATGAGTTGTTGGGGGTATGATTTTGACTTGGCTTCTAATGGTCAAGATGTGGTTGAATATGCCAAAGCAAATGAAGGAGGATATGACCTTTGCCTGATGGATGTTGATATGCCCATCATGAATGGTTGCGAAGCAACGGAAATGATACGTCAAAAGTTTCAATATTTTCCTATTATGGGGCTATCAGGAAATCCGCAATATAAAGATAAATGTCTTGAAATCGGTATGGATGATTTTTTGTCAAAACCCTGTTCTCCAGACGAACTTCTTGCTAAAATCAATGAGCTAACAGTCAAGTTTGAAAAACTATGCTTTAAAGATGAAACTATTTTTTTGAAAAAGGAGATGCCCATGGACCAGCAACATGCACAAGAATTGAGAGAATTAAAAAAGCAAGATTTGATTAAAGTTAAATTTGATGATGTAAGCGGTTCAGAGGTTGTTGTTCATAAAAACATTATCAACAAAATTGTTCAGGATTTTAACATCAAAAAACAGTTTGTTTCGACATTCATAAACCGCAACCCCGAGAAACCAACCAAGTGTATCCTCTTTGGCAATAATTGCCGTATGCCACAAATGTATCTTGATGGTGAGGATTATGAAGGCGAGTTGCAAGCAGAAAACGAAGAAGTAAAAAAGTACCCATCCATGATTTTGAAAGCCGAAGAAAAGTAAAATACAAAGCTAATCTTCGGCGGAACTTTCAGGCCTCTGAAAATCCAACAGAACTTCGAGCGACTTCAAACTGGAGCAGCTCAAAATGTCCAGCCAATGCTAAAAGCTCGTGGCTGAAAAGTGAGGGCAAACAAAAGTAGGTTGCCCTCAAGAAACGTGGAATTTCTAACAAATCAATAAAGAGGGAGCACCAAACATGCGTACTTGATTTTAGTATCTTACTCCGCTTAAACATTGTCGGTGGTTTTGGGCTGGTTGCCCCGCATGTTTGGCACCCCCTTATTGTGTCGTAATGCTTTTAAAACATGAAAGAATGCCCAACATTTGAAAATGCAATCCAGTCCTTTGAAGGATTTTTGAAATCAGAGAATAAATCCCAGGCGATTCAATGGTTATTTCGTGAAGATATCACAACTTACAAATTAAAAATGTGGATCAAAATCCCTTATTTTGAAAATCACTGGGAGGTAGCAAAGAAAATTTACCAATTGGGGTTAGATCGTGGGTTCGGTATCAGAATCATCCAGATTGGTTCTATTAATAATGATTCTTTATGCTACATCTGGTTGCCACAAGATGAATTAGATATGGACCAATCAATGATGGACCATAATCTGAAATTAAGTATTTCTCAAACAAACCGGGGGATTACTCCGATTAAAAATAGCGGTTTCTGGAATTTAATAAAATGGGTAAACTCCAAGAGGGGCTACAATTATTTAGAAAGTGATATGCCAAGTAGAAAATCATTGATGGTATAACAATGAAATACACACCAACCTGGAACCCTGCACTTTTTTGTATGCTTTTGGTAGATTTGGAGTGCATCATTTTTTCCGCACTGGCTGGAAGGTCCCAGGCGGGTGATTTAGATGCTAGCCTTACGAAATTAAAGAATGGAGAATAATAGATGAGAACGACCCTAATAGTCTTATTTTTAATAGCTATGCTCATTTCTTCGACTCAAACATTTCGGCACTTTTATGTGAAGTTTATTCATCCAACTGGCTCGGTTTTGGACCAATTTAAAACAGAAACTGAATCAGATATCGAAAAAGCAAAAAGTATAGATGATCTTGTTACACTTTATCGTAAGGCAAAAGATGAAATTAAAAAATATGAATCAGACTCCAGCAATCCGAAAATTGAACACAAACGTCGAAAAAATATTGAACCGTATAAATCTGAAATTCAAATTAAAGGGGAAATACGATCAAGAGAATACGATCAAAATCAACTGTTCAAATTATGCTTTTATTGGCTTTGTGGATTGCTTAGCACACTTATAGGCATCTTTGCTTTCAAGAAAATTAATAATTGGTTGGGACTTTCAGGAATAATTGTAGGGTTTTCCGAAATGCTATGTTGGACAAGTCCACTATTTCACAATCGTCTACTTAGTCAACAATATGAATACTTGTTGAATTATAAATTATTGTTCTCGTTTGTAACTATGGTTTTCCTGGCATCACTTTGGCTAATAGTTGAAAAGAGGGACTTTTTAGCAGAAAAAGGCTAAAAAGGTGCTTGAAAACGATGCAGAAACCAGCACGTTTCAGCTCAAACGTTGAAGCTGTAGGAAAACCCCTTTTGAAGTTTTTTTTTGGAAAAACCACAAAAATGACAAATATTTAATTCAATAAAATCAGCATGTTAGGAAATCGAAAAAATTATATTTTCGTAAATTTTTATTAAATTTGAGTTTTCCTACAGACTCGTTATATTGTTTTTATAAGATACTTAAGTTTCTCGCTTTGAGTGGAGGTATAACATATGGAAACATTTATTAATATTTTTGTCAGTTGGTTCCCAATGATCCTTTTAATTGCGGTCTGGGTACTTATGGTGAAAAAAATCAGGCCAACACAAAAAGAGTCTGTTTCTTTAATGAGGAAGCAAGCTGAACTCTTAGAACAGCATCTTCAACAGGCCGAGCGAATAGCAAGTGCTCTCGAAAAAATCTCTCAAAAATTGAATTCAGAATGAGTATATACAAAGAAACAATATGACCAGTCACTAAACCGGACCGTACACCCACGTTGGCTCTTGCCAATGGCTCCGGCTTGGTCGATTGGCTTTACGTTAGAGCTCAAATGAAAAAAACAATTAGCATAGTTTCAATTTTTCTTTTGGTAATTTTTATCGGATATGCAGTTATTAAAATTATTGGGTCAGCTGGTAATATTAATAACCCCGATGCTCAACTAGAAGCAATGCTACCAGAGGAAAGAGAATTCTGTAAAAAAGTCCTATGGCAGATTAAACCTGAATCTAGTGTAAAAGATGTAATAACATTACTTGGTAAGCCATCTCGTGATTTAAAACTTAAAAAGAATTGGTGGATGAAATTAAACGGAAAAAAGGACAGAGTGGGCGTTTATTTTACCTTGTCAGGCTTTGCAGAAGAGGTTGTTTTAGATGGAGGGCCAGGCAGATTCTACTATAGAAGAAAAGTATCAGATCATGTGAGTAAAAACTTCTAACATTCTCATTCACCAGATCGTCACCTTCGCCTTTTCGGGCTCCGGTGCTAACTGGTGATGAAGGGTGTTAGGAATACAAAGTAAAAGAGTTGGAACAATTCAAATATAGCCATACACTAGAACTGTCGGAGTCTGAATATGCCGATATATACGGCATTTACTCAAGGCGTTCACGTCCTTGGCGACGGTCTTTGGTCGTCATTGGTGGTGTCGCTTGTTTGTTTTGGACTTACACGCTTCTTTTAGGAATCGTACTACTCGGTTTGGCATGCTTGGCTGTTTTCGAACCACGCATGGTACCCTTTGGTGCGTCATCGATATTCAAGGGTCACGCTCATTTGCATCAGCCACTCACTTTTGGAGTTTCCGATGTGAAACTATCGGTTTCGGGATCCAATTTGAATTTATATTGTGATTGGTCAAATCTCGCAGTGTGGTATGAACGCGACGGCTGGTTACGTGTTTCACCGCATGGTATGCAAGATTTGTATTTTCGTGTTTCAGATTTACAGGAGAAAGCGGTGTATAATAGCGTCTTAGAATTGTGCCGGAAACACGGGAAAGAGTTTAATAGTAAGGATTAATTTCCTAACAAATTGACCGTTAAAACGCGGTTGTGTTTTAACGTCGGCTTACTTGAACCAGCAAATAAAGAGGGACCGCCAAACACGCGTACTTGATTTTCAGCGTGTCGTCCCGCAGTAACATTGCGGTAATTTAAAGGCCTCGGCCCGCACGTTTGGCGGCCCCTTATTGTTGTTGTTATATTTTTGTTACCCATAAGGTAAGTAAATGAATTTGGAACTCCATCACTTTTTCATTCTTGTTAAGCCTGAGGCAGAAGTCGCGGAAAAATTGATATCAATTGGGATGTGCGAGGGAACAAGAAACAAGCATGAAGGGCAAGGAACTTCAAACAGGCGTTTTAACTTCTCAAACGGGACTCTAGAGCTGTTATGGGTTCATGATGAAGAGGAGGCAGTTAACGGTCCAGGGAAGGGTATGTGTTTAGCAGAGCGGACTAAAAATACAAGCGCTTCACCATTTGGGGTTATTTTTAATAGAAAGGATAATTGTAGTCAAGAAATGCCATTTGAAGGATGGAAGTACGAACCTGTCTATTTTCAAGCGCCGTGGGCTTTTCATATTGGGGCTAACTCGAAGAGCATAGTTGAACCACTCTGTGTATATATGCCATTTATTGAGCCTGGAATGTCAAAAGGACTTGATGAGAACGAAACATTTAAGTCTATAACTCAAGTAAAGGTACATACTCCATCGGAACCAATGTCGAATGTTCTGGATATTGTGAAAAACGCTGAAAGGTTAACCATTGTAAATGGTAAAGAACATTTAATAGAAGTTACTTTCAATGAGAATCATATGGGTTGTTCACAGGATTTCAGGCCAGATCTTCCGCTGGTGGTTAATTGGTAAGGGATTGAGTGAATAAAAATATAACGATTAGCTACACCGGGTAGTGTTCCACGGCACTTTTTTGTGCTTGAGTAGCACAAAAGAATCACCACTCCAAAATGCAGGTTAGCACAGTGTTATAATTGTGCTTCCGGCGGAGGTATATCCGAATCCTTCTTACCTGATACTCTCTCAAAGAGGACGGGGCTTTCGTGCAGTTGCCATAATGAAAGTAGTCCAGCCACCCTCGGCCATTAATGTCACCTCAGAGCGCTTATTCACTCAACCTTTAATGATGTAGGTGCGCTGAGTGGATTGTCGTCTAGATCATAAAACTCTAAATCATCTTCATTAGCAAACATCAATTCACCCAAGTACGGTATTTTAATAAGTTTGACAAATTGTTTAGTTCCATCCTCAAATGTTTTAAAAATAGATTTATTCACTGTAGTTCCTGCCATATGTGAATAAGTATCATAATCAGCACCACCAACTACAACATCACCTTTATAGCGCTGTTCTGAAACTGAGTTGTTTGGAAATACATAAAATTTCGCAGCTGCACTAAAACCATGCCATCGGTGATGTGTATCAGGCATGTAAAGCAAACGCTCCTGTAGTTCTTTTTTAAATCTAGCCATTTTAATAGCCCTGGGTTTACCCTCGAATATTTTTCTGGGTGTGTAATATGGAACACTGACAGATTCCAATGGCATTATTACCGGTCCCTTACGAACTTGTGCTATCTGTGCTTCCGTGCGATCAATCATATCCCGCTCAATACCTTTCAAAATAGTCGTTAAACGATCATTAGGTACCCACTTTACTTTAATTTCATGACCGAATGTTGTCATATTTATATCACCAGCTTTATACGCATATTTCGAACCATCCCACTTAACCGCGACATTACTACTGATATAAAAGTGCCAATCTCTATAATTACGTATGTTCAAATCTGCCCAAATTTGAAAAGCATCCCAATTATCAACAAAACCTTCTTCATCATTTTTCTTACTTCTTGGAATTTCAGTAATAGTTACATAATCCAAATTATTATCATCAAAAAGTTCTTGCACTCGTTTAAAGCTGTGTGTGTATTCTATTAAGCTCCCTATTGCAGAATCATCAACCCCGAAAACTTTGGGTTCAATGCCGGTACGCGCCCACCAGTCAATAGCATTTAAGAATGGAGTTGTATCCTCGTCTTCCGTTTCAGTGGATTTCAGCCTTTGATATTGTTGAGCAAATTCTGCTGCTATCGTCAATGCCAGTAGTGCCCCTGCTTTAGCTCTGGCTATCTTTGCCTGAGGTTTAGATTGTGGTATACGCCTTAATATCCTCTGTTTTTCCTTTCTAGATAAATGACTGCCATTGACCAATTTATGTGCTAAATTTGGATCAATTCGCCATAACATGGAGACAGCTACATCTCGGTGTTTAGGTGTGATGCGCCCTGTTTCTCGTGCAACTTTCATTAATTTATGAAATCTTTTTATATTGTTAGAATAACTGTGCCTTTCACGAATGTTCCTCATATAGGGAACTGTTAAAGACTCAACAATTTCTGGTATCGGAATATCTTTCACCAATTTTTTGATTTTCTTTTTAAGGGTTTCTGGTGTTGCACCCTTAGCAACTATTTCTGTTGTTTTCTTTTCTAAAGCGGTAAGAGATCTCTTAACACTTCGGTAGGCTTCTCTCAATTTGGACTCATTCAAGCGTTCGTCAAGGTGTCTCCCACTTTGCTCGTGGATGGATAACGCTTCACGCAGCCGAGCCAAACGTCGATAAGCACTCTGAATTTCATTATTTGAAGAAATAGCGCTTTGTACCACCCCTTTGCCACGCCTAACAATTTCACCATCTGAAAATACTGTTAATGTAGCAACCTTATTGCCGGGACCAGGTTCCTTGGCAATATGAACATTAAAACCTAATTCAACCAAAGCTCGGTACGTGCTTTGGTTAAGTCTGAAGGTGCTGGCTCTATCTTTCGATTGAATAATAATATCGATATCACCTCCGTTGTGATGGAGGTGATGCACTAGTCTTGCCGCACCGCGTGCATCACTGGTTTTCGCCAATTTACCCATATGATGCTGAAAGCCTAATAAAATACGTACATTTCGAACGTTTTCCCGATATTCCTTTCCCATCGCACGCTCAAACTCCAATAACGTCTCACTTCTTACATCACCCACATCTAAGAATCGTATGCCGCTGGGTTTATGGGTAACAAACATCAATAGACTCGCAGCATCCCCTATCCCATTAGGCGGTTTTTCTCCTTTTAACCGGACTTCTCTTAACTTTGCGAAGACTCGATTAAGGCCATACAAATCAATTCGTAAAACGTCATTTTCCAAATGTAGATGATGGTATCCTTTTTTATTTTCAGGTTGGGGTATGGCATTAAAATTAGTAGCTAATCCACTCTTCTTTAATTCAGTTTCAAGGGCTGTTATTCTTTTTGCAAACCCAGATCCTGGTGCATCAGGATTGGTAGCAAAAACAGCGGGGTAATATATATTATGTGCAAGTATACCTTCTTCCAAAACAATACGCTTGATTTGCCGGATATGATCTTCATGAAGGTGCTTTATAACTACTCCACTGATTTCGTTAATTTTTAGAGCTTCTTTGACAGCTGCAATTGCATGAGGATAAACAGCATCAGTAGTGCCAGTATCATTAGCAAGCCCTTTGCCCCTGCCCATATGAAACACACGTAGTGATTCTTTGCCACCTGTTGGGACAGCCAAAAGCGGATGTGCCGGGCTGTGCCCTAAACCCGGAGCAGGAACATGAGTAGCATATCCGTAGGCAGGCAATATCGCCAGCCTATGACCTTGCCGGATCAGTAGCAGATCATCATCGTCAGGTTCAATAGATTTAGGCGGATTGGATGAGCTTAAATTTAGTTTGAACGCAGATTTGGCATTACTGCTTGCTGGTTTATTTACCATGTTATAAACGAATTCTCGGGTTTGCCAACCGGCATCTTTAACTTTATATTTTAGAAGGGCGATTATTTTGCTGCCGTCTAATGGCAAATGACGCACTACAGCGCTATTATCTTTTGCGAAATTATTTATGTCTGCAGGTTGCAGACGGCTACCTGATGGATGATCGGATTTAATAATCAAATCCCATTCTTCAACATCAATGTCATTCCTTTTCCATTTGAACGTCACAACATCCTCTGTAATTGCAGTTCCCGGTACAGGCCAGACAAGTTCTGGAGCTCGCATGACAATAGGTCGTAGAAGAAAACGGCTTGCGCTGGATCCAGCCTTGGAACTATGAACAATAAGGTCTCCACTATTATTCATGGCTACTATTTTATGGATTTTCAACTTCTCTCCGATAGGCAAAAGTTTATCCAATGGAGACATAATATTGTTATGCATAATAAAATGTACAGGTTCAGATTCAGTATAGGCACCCTTAAATTCAACAACATAGCCAGCTATCATATTAGAATCATTAATCAAAACAGGTGTAAATTCTTGATAGTAGTCTGGCCTGGCAGGGGAAAGCATTCCCTCAAAAATATGGATATTTCCATCCTCTATTGTAAATATCTTCGTCGATCTGGGGTCTCCCTCTTCTATATATATGGGGCAGTCTGCTGGCTTAGCATAAATTATTTCTGGAGGATTTGTGGCGAATGCACCAACGAGTGTTCCTATGGAATTATTTGCCGAAACACCCCCTGGGCCTGGTAACTTTGTCGACAATAATAATGACTCGGATTGTAAATCGTATTGATAAATTATTGATTGTCGATTCGAGGTGTTTAAGCATGCAATTGGTGTCTGAAGATCGTATGGAGTATAATTCCAGTCATTTAGAACATGACCCTCCATTGGGGCTGGTACATAAGGTTTTCCTCCACCAACAAGTCTGTCCTGGTCGGTTAATAAAGGCATATAAAGAAATTCGAAATCACCAAAACGGGTATAGGATTTCAATTTATTATTTCGAAAAGTAAAATGTTTCCTTGCATAATGTTCACTTGCTAATATAGTTCCTTTATTATTTAATGACGCGCTTTCCAGAGATGGATCAAGACTTTCTTTCTCGCTTATATTATATTCGAAAACTTTATGATCTTTTATATTAAAAAGCGACATTGCAGTTATTTCCTGATAGGTCATATTTCCCGTTTTCTTAGTAATGTATTTATTAGCTAGGACTTCTCCACGATCGTTGAGGCTAGTATACCTATAACCAGGTCTTGGTGTGATTTGACGAACAATTTTATTATCCTTCCAGATGCCATACATTTCTTTTCCATAGTTAATAAGTACTTCAGACTCGTTGTTGATGTCAATTGGAGTAGCATCTTTTATGCCCAGGTCAACAATTTCATATAAAGGCGGATTTGCAAATATTACAGGAGGGTGTGCTAATAGGTTGGCTGCAATACAAAAATATAGACACGTATATTTCATAATACCCTCATAGTCAAATGGCTAGGTTCCTTTACTATACATTTAGAGATTCACGACAAATCAACTCAACCAGTAAATAAGCGCTTTGGGTTAAACGAATGCTATAAAGACACATAATGTACATATTAAGTCAAAACAATTCCTTCTATCTTCGTAAAAGTAGACCAATTACTGAATTAGTTTCTAAAAAATTATAGTAATTTAAGCATTTTTGGAACTGAATTACAAATTACAGCTTATAATCTACTTGTTTACAGGTAAAGGTATTTTTTAATTAGTACGGTAAGTACTTCACCCCATATTGTTAGTGTAGCATTGTTTCTGTAAATTCAATTTAAAGGTTGAAAGAGGTGGATCAAATTAGTACTCCTAAATAGTTCAGCAAAACTAATAAAAGGAGGAAGAGAAATGATCCACCAAGAAAAAGGTAGCATATTTAATGAGTTAATAGAAACGATATCGGAGAAAGGACTGGAAGGCCTGGGTGAAGCCGTAAAAAAATCCAATTACCTCCATAAATACAATGAATGTTCCCCTTTTCTCTATTTGAAGTCACTTTAAAAAGCTGATATCATCTTGATAAAATTTAGTGACTAAAAAGGACCCAGAGAGATCTCGATGCCGAAAAAAGATTATTATAAAATGCTGGAAGTAGATAAGAAGGCAAGTGATGCCGACATAAAGAAGGCCTTTAGAAAGCTTGCAAGAAAATACCATCCCGATGTTAATCCCAACAACGAAGAGGCGGAAGCAAAGTTTAAGGAGATCAACGAAGCCTATGAGGTGCTCGGTGATACTGAAAAAAGGAAGCAGTACGATACGATGGGTGACAGCTTTTTTGAAGGTTTCAGGCCGAGCGGCAGCGGCTTTGAAGGATTCAGTTCTCAGGATTTTGAAAACCTCTTTAGGGGAACAGGCGGATTTGAAGATATTTTCGGGGGGATTTTCGGTCGTGGCGGAGCCCGGCGTGCTGCGCCTCAAAAAGGTGAAGACCTTAAGTACAGGATGGAAATTGACCTGGAAGAGGTTGTGACCGGCAAAAAGGTGGATATCTCCTTTTATCATTCGACGAGTTGCACAAGCTGTGGTGGCAGTGGCGAGAAGCCGGGAGGCAAGAGTGATACCTGCTCCCGCTGCGGAGGAAGTGGTAATGCAGCCCTTTCACGAGGCTTTATGAGGGTGCAGCAGACCTGCCCTGCCTGTAACGGCGCCGGCAGAGTCAATGTGGAGGCCTGTTCTTCCTGTGGAGGGAAGGGGGAGATTGCAAAGCATGAAAAGCTGAGTGTCAAAATACCGGCCGGGGCAGATAACGGTTCCATGATAAGGCTGGCAGGAAAGGGGAATGCCGGGAGGCATGGCGGGCCATCGGGAGATCTCTATATTGAAACGAAGATAAGGGATAAGGCGGGCTTTAAAAGGGATGGCCGGGATATTACCGTTGAAGCCCTTATCTCTGTGCCGCAGGCTATTTTAGGTGACACCATAGAAGTGTCTACTATTGATGGCAAGGCAAGTATGAAAATACCTAAAGGGACACAAAATGGCCAGAAATTCAGGCTGAAAGGGAAGGGTCTTCCTCCTATGGGCGGTGGAAAGCGGGGAGAACAGTATGTTCTTGTTACCGTTAATATTCCGAAGAACCTTGACGGGGAGGCGGAGGACCTTGTCAGGGCTCTCGGCAGAAAGTTAAGGAGTTAGAAAGATGAAGAGGAAAGGTTATATAATCAGCCAGGCTGTTGAAATGACGGGAACCGATGAAGTAACCCTTCTTTCCTATGAAAGGGAGGGACTTATTGAGCCCCTTATTGAAGAGGGGGAGCGGTTCTATACTGATGAGCATATTGAGAAGGTCATGATGATAAAAAGACTTACCGATGATCTCGGTGTCAATATGGCCGGTGTGGAAGTCATTTTAAACATGCGTGAGCAGATGCTCAATATGCAAAGCGAGTTTGAAAAGATTATCGATGAGATGAAGCTCGGCATTTTGAAAGAACTGAATGATTATGAGTCGAGGCTTAGAAGGCCGAGGATTGAAAGTAAGGCGGGAAAATGCTTAAAGGTTAAGATTGAAGATTAATCCCCTTCCCCGCATCATCCTTTCCCGGCCCCTTATAAGCATAACTTTTCTCTACATTGCCGGACTTTTTGCAGGGAAAACTTTTGAGCCTGAATATATTTTCTCTCTTCAGCTTTTGTCTCTCCTTTCGCTTCTGCTTCTTATTTCTTTCTTCTATTTTAAAGATATATTTCCTTACGCCCTTTTTCTTCTCTTTTTCCCTCTCGGTTTATTTCTCTCACAAGGTTTTGGTTTTATTTATGCCGGAAAAGAAAATGTAAGCCAATATGCGGGCCGGGGGAGGATAATCGTTGAAGGAACCGTCCTGGAAAGAAATGACCTGGGGCCTGAAAAAAAACTCTTAATAGAGACGGCAAAGGTTTTTGAGAAGGAAAGTGCAGCCGTCGTCAGGGGGCGCATACTGCTTACGCTTAAATGGGGTGGTGAAAGTATCGTGCCCGGCCAGAGGGTCAGGTTCAGGGGGAAACTTAAGGAACCACGCAATTTCGGTAATCCCGGTCACTTTGATTATGAAAAATATCTGCATGAACGGGGAATCTATGGGACATCCTATTTGAAAGATGATGATTCGCTGGCTGTTATCGGCGGCGGCAGTCCTCTTTGGGAAAGGGTTTATTCATACAGGCGGAAGGTAAGCGCCGCCATTGAGGAAAGCAGTTTAAAAGAGTCGAGGGGGATTATTGCCGCCATCAGCATCGGTGACCGCGGCTATATTGAAGAAGATCTCATGAGGGCATTCAGAAAGTCGGGGGTAGCGCACCTCCTGGCTATTTCAGGCCTCCATATGGGGATTGTGGCCTTTTTCTTTTTCAGGCTTTTCAGGTGGTTGCTTTCAAGGTCCGAGAGTATTCTTCTTTACAACCTGGCAGGCAAGGGGGCTGCCATGGCGACACTTATTCCGCTTACAATATACCTCCTTGCCTCGGGCATGGCAACTTCTGCCGTGCGGGCATATATTATGGTTGTTATTTTCCTCTTTTCCCTTATCATGGAAAGAGAGGCGCATATTTATAACACGATCGCCTTTGCAGCCCTTGTGATCCTCTTTATATGGCCGCCGGCTCTTTTTGAGGTTGGCTTTCAGCTCTCATTTATTGCTGTCTTGTCAATTGTTTACCTTGTTCCCAAACTGGAGCGATTCCCCGGGACAGGAAGGAAGAGTCAAAAAAAAGACTGGAAAAGCAAAATGGCAACCTTTGTCATTGTCTCTATTGCAGCATCACTGGGAACGGCTCCCCTGACTGCTTACTATTTTACGGAGGTCTCTTTTTCTGCCGTCATATCAAATCTCCTCATTATTCCACCGGGAGCTTTTATTGCAGTCCCTCTTTCAAGTCTCGCTCTTTTTCTCTCAATATTTTCAATGGAAGCGGCAAAGGTCATGTTTTTCGCGGCCTCTGCTGTTATGAAACTTCCCATTCTGCTCGCTCAGCATATCTCATCCATACCTTATTCATCATCCATTGTTGTCCCGCCATCAGGGTATGAGATCGTTTTTTATTATCTTCTTCTCATTTTAATCTTCAGTTCCTATAGAAAAGTCGCTTTTTCAGCAATGCTTATCCTTCCCCTTGCTTTTATGTTTTTTAAATTTTCGGATAATGGGCACGATGAATGGTCAGGGAAGCTAAGTGTGACCTTTATCAGCGTCGGCCAGGGAGAATCGGCTTTTATACGCTTTCCCCGGGGGAAAACAATGCTTATCGACGGGGGAGGGTTTTATGATAATTCCTTTGATGTGGGCCGCATGGTTTTGAGGCCTTTTCTTCTTTCCCGGGGTGTAAAAAGGCTGGATTACGTTGTCATTACCCATCCCCATCCCGATCATATGTATGGCCTTTTGCATATTGTTTCGGAATTTTCAGTCCGTCAACTCTGGACCAACGGCATGCCGCCCTTCGATGATATATATGGTGAAATCCTGGATGTTTCAGAAAAAAAAGGGACCCTGAAAAAGGTGATAAACGCTTCATCCCCTCCTGTTGAAATTGAAGGGGTAAGGATAGAATTTTTACACCCGCCGCCGGGAGTGATGAGATTCAGATCAGGGACGGATATCAATAACGGATCGATTGTCATGAAAGTGACTTTCGGTAATAAAAGTTTCCTTTTTACGGGAGATCTTGAAAAAGAAGGCGAAAGGAGACTATTAAGCAGCGACTATGATCTGAAGGCGGATGTCATAAAAGTTGGTCATCACGGCAGTCTTACATCGAGCGCGAAGGCTTTTGTCAGGGCTGTTTCTCCCGATTATGCGCTTTTTTCGGTGGGTCATAATAATCGTTTTCATTTTCCGAAGAAAGCAATTGTCAAACGCTACATGGATGTGGGAAGTTCTCTTTTAAGGACCGATGAATCGGGCGCCGTCACTTTTTTTACTGATGGCAGGGAATTGAAAGTCAGCACATTCAGGTGACGGCTCTTTTGACTCGATATTGTAGTATAATGAAATTAAGGGAACCTCTAAAAAATCATGCCTTTTCTCCGCCGGAATGATGAGCGCTTCCCTGACGGTTCATATTGACTGGGAATATAAATGAAAGGTATGGCGTGATTGACAGGCACAATTCAGTGGTAAAGGGCTATTGTGAAAGGTTGAATATTTTGTGCTATACTTTATTTCTTCTCATACTCCAGTCCTGTCACAGGTCGGCCGTGATCCAATAATAAATAGTAAAAATGTTTTTTTTGAAGGAAATTTGTTGATATACTATGATAGGATAGTTAATCTGTTCAACTTAGAGGAGAAAACTATTGTCTATAAGTGTCGTTATTTCTTTCAGTAATAAACTCTTTTCCGAGGGGATAAAAAAGCTGCTCGAAAATGATCCCCGAATAAAGGTGGAAAGCGTTTCGTCCCCCGGAAAAAAGGAAGCAAAAAGATCTTTAGCCCTTAAACCGGATATTCTTTTACTCGATTTTACTGCCCTTTATAATGATTTTTCCTTCCTCGATGAGTCAAGTCTTATCAAAATGATACTTTTTGATACGGGATGCGGGGAAAATAATATTACTCATGCCATTGTGACAAGAGGTGTCAAGGGTGTTGTGCTCAGTAATTCTTCCATTGATTTGCTTGTAAAGGCAGTTAAGGCAGTCGCTGAAGGTGACGTCTGGTTTGATAAGGCGACGGTGAAGAACCTTCTCACAGGCATGAACTCAATAAAGAGTGAAGATAAAGAGGTCCTTACGAAAAGAGAAAAGGAGGTGGTTACCCTCGTTGGCAAGGGTTATAAAAATAAAGAAATTGCAAAAAAACTTTATATCAGTGAGCCTACCGTTAAAACACATCTGCACAGAATTTTTCAGAAGCTGGAAGTTAGCAACAGACCCCAATTGATTACCTACGCCCTAAAGAATCCGGAAATTTCAGGTTTATCTCTCGATTAGCAACTAATTTTTTTATACATTTTGCCGGTGGTTTAGCTTGAAATATAGAGCTAAGTCATTGAATTCACAGGTTAATTTGGTTTGGTGTAGACCTAAAGGTTTACAACGCCGTTTACTATTTTTATCCGGTAGTATAATTGACTTGAGTGCTCATAAAAGTGAAAATGAAATCATAATAGTTTAGGAATGAGTTAATGATTGAGTTAAGAATTTGTCCCCAATGCAACAAGGTTTTTTATTCTAACAGCAAAGAGTCTTCTCCTCCTTGCGTGTATTGTGGCTATGTACTCATAGAGAGATGTGAAGAGAGAAAGGAAGTATCACAGGATATGACACTTACCATTAACGGTCGAAAAAAGGGCGTAACACTAAAAGATTATTCTCCCAATGGCGCTATGGTCGTTTATGTAGGCAGCGAAATTCCTGTTAACACTTCTTTCTTATTTGAAATAAGGGAATTGAATATTAAAAAAGCCGCTAAAATCGTTTGGTCAAAAAAAATAAACAAGTCCATATCGGCAACAGGGATTCGTTTTTGCCGGTAATGGGGAGCAGGGAGGAAAAAATGAGAAAATATAAAATTAAAGGACCCCAAATAGCTGCTTATGCTTTTTTTGCAATCCTTTTAATCTTTGCGGCGCCTAATGCGCTTGCTGAAGAAGCAGATGAGAGCAAGGCTAATAATCCTTCCGCTTACCTTATCGGTCCTGAAGATATTCTCGAAATCTCTGTCTGGAAGAATGAAGACTTGTCAAAAGTGGTAAGAGTAAGGCCTGACGGGGTGATTTCTCTCCCCCTCATTGGAGATGTGATTGCCGCCGGCCTCAGTCCGGCAGAATTGCAAAATATAATAATTGAAAAATTGAAAAAGTATCAGAATGCCGCTGTTGTTTCCGTCATTGTCGGCGAGGTTAACAGCTATAGAGTCTTTGTTGTCGGTGAAGTGGTAAGGCCTGATACGTATATATTGAGAAGAAAGACTTCGGTTATTCAGGCCGTCGCCATGGCAGGCGGCTTTACGCCTTTTGCCAAAAAGAACAGGATTGTCTTGATCAGGGAAAAAGGGAATAACAACGGTAATGTTAAAAAGAAAATTCGCATTTACTTTGATGACATTGTAGATGCCGGTGAAAAATATGATAACAATTTAACCTTAATTCCGGGAGATACCCTCTTTGTCCCGTAGACCAGGCTTATTACTAATAATGATTATTTTAATGCAATCAAATTTAATGAGTAAGAGCGCCTTTGGAATGATGACGTTGAGCCCCTCTCTTGCCGTTAGTGAGCGATACCATAGTAATGTTGAGGCGAGCAGTACTGATGAAGAGGCTTCCGAAGATTACGAAACATCGATTAATCCGCAGATTGCTCTCCTTAATGAATGGGAGGGCCTCTCAATTACCGGTAACTACAGCCTCAATTCGAGGCTCTATGCGAAAGATGCCGATCGTAACTATGTAGGCCACACCTTTAGCCTGGCCATGGATAAAGAGCTTACAAGGAATATATCCATGTTTTTTTCCGATTCTTATATTTATACAAAGGATTCCCGTGAAGCCCTTGAAAATCAGATGGAGCTGGGCCGGGGCACGGTCATTACAAACAGCGCGGCTTTGTCTTTGGCCTATACTATTAGTGAGAGGGCCTCATCAGGCATCGGCATATCACAAAGTACGACACTTTATGATAATGAGGAGCTTTTTGACGATAGAACGGATGGCTTATCCCTGACTTATTCAAACAGGATGAGCCGCTATTTAACGTTGGATTTCAGTTATGCTTACACGGTTTTCAACTATGAAAATGATTCTCATGTTGATGACCGGGAGATTCATAATATGAGCCTTGGCATAACAAGAATGTTAACGAGATCACTCACTTTTACCCTCACTGCCGGCGTGAATTATATGCCCGACATGGAATCCGATTATGACTGGACCGGCAATGGGGGACTTTCCAAATCATGGAGACGGACTTCTCTTGACCTTGCCTATACAAGAGCCGTAACAAACAGCGGCGGTTTGGTGGCGGAGGTTGTCATTAATGATCGCGGTTCTCTTCTTTGGCATATTAACAGGGCAAGGACAGTCACATGGTCGCTTGAGGGGAGTTATTCAAAAAGCAGGAGTAAAGACACTGACGTGATAGACAACTATTCTTACAGTTATGGTCTTAATTGCAGCTGGCAAAGGGGCGAATGGACTATGCTCAATCTTGGTGTTACAAGGTTTGAACAAAAGACGGATGATCTGCTCACGAGAGAAGTGGAAAGTAATGCCCTTTTTTTGAGTATTGCATTCACTCCCGAAGGATGGAGATTATAAGATGATAGCAGATACGAATAAAAATTTGATAGATCAGGTAGAGCCTTTTATCCGGAGAAAGTGGATAATCGTCATATCTTTCCTGCTGGTTTTTCCTCTGTCTGCCGCTTATGCCTTGATGATGCCCAAGTCATATCGTTCGACGACCTTAATACTCGTCGAACAGCAGAAGGTTTCCGAACAATATGTGACACCCACAGACGCTACTCCCATTACGCAGCGTTTAAATACGATAAGTCAGCAAATAATGAGCAGGACCAACCTGGAAAGTATCATCATGGATTTTAACCTTAATGCCCCCAGGGAGCCCGGGTTAAAGGAAAAAATATTAAATAAACTCGGTCTTTCAATGGATCGCACTCCTGTAATGGAAGTTCTCATTGAAGAGATGAAAGCCAATATTGAAGTGAATGTGCATGGCAGACGGCGAGGTTCGGGAGATGCATTCAGCATAAGCTTTGCGGGGAAGGACCCGGAAGTAACGAGGCAGGTAACCAATGCGCTGGCCACAATGTTTATTAATGCAAACCTTAAGATAAGAGAGCAGTATGCCGAGGGAACGACGGATTTTATTTTAGGGGAATTGAAAAAAGCCAAGCTTGAACTTGAGGCCCAGGAAAAAGCGCTGTCGGATTTTAAAACGGAGCATATGGGGGCATTGCCTGAACAGCTGAATGCCAACTTAAGAACGCTTGACCGTTTGCAGTTGGAGTTGCAATCCGTGAGGGATAGCATTAAAAGCACGAAAGACAGGAAATTATTGCTTGAAGCTCAATATGCAGCGGGCAGGTTGGCGCCGACGGCAGGAACGGGAGATATATTGTTTCGCCTCAATGAAGAACTGGCCGGCTTGATAAATGAAGAAAGATCATTGCTGTCCCTGTATAAAGAAAACTATCCCGATGTCATTCTTGTTCGGGAACAAATCAGGAATTTGGAAACCCGGATAGCGGAAGAAAAGAAGAAGAAAGGCAAAAAAGGCAGAACCGCCGGAAATGGAGTGTCTTCCGGATCAAATAGTGAGCTAATGATGTTGGAAGGGCAGATACGATTATATATGAACCGGGAATGGGAAATTAATAAACAGACGAGGCATTATGAAAAACGTGTGGAAGAAACGCCCTCTAATGAGCAAAGGCTGGCAGATTTGACAAGAGATTATAATATTTCCTTTCAAAATTACCAGCAGTTGCTTGAAAAAAAGCTGAGCGCCCGATTGGCCGAGAATTTGGAAAAAAGGCAGAAAGGGGAAAAATTCAGGGTCCTCGACCCTGCCAATTTACCGGAAAAGCCTTTTAAGCCGAATGTAAAATTGATTGCCGCCATGGGTGGGGCTCTTGGTATCGGCCTCGGTATGGCCCTTGTTTTTCTTATTGAATTAATGAATCCGGCCTTCAGGAAAGCAGAGGATTTTGACGGTGTTTTTTCATTGCCTGTTTTAGGGCAAATCCCCCTGTTTGAAGATAAGCCTGAAAAAAATATTAAAAGCAGGTTGAAGGTAGTTAACGGTGGAAAGGCTTAGTTTAATGAAGAAAAATGTGCTCAATTTAAATATCAATTCTTTGCAAATGGAAAATACCGGCGCCGCCGGCATGGAGAATTTTAATAAAAAGATGACTGAAAGTGACAAAAAACGGAATGTGAATGCTTCCAGTATATGGTGTATTGGCGGAGGGAAGGGGGGCATTGGAAAAAGCTTCATATCGTCTAACCTGGGCACCCTGCTGTCAATGCAATCGAAAAGAGTGCTGCTTGTCGATGCAGACTTTGGCGCCGCAAATCTGCATACCTTTATTGAATGCAGGCAAAGAATGTATTCTTTCTCAAAGTTTTTGAAAAGGGAGGGCTCAAATATCAGGGACGTTATTTGTAAAACGTCATTTGATAATGTGGACCTTCTTAGCGGGGCCAATGATGTTCTCGATGTGGCGGATATCAAGGAGGGCGCCATGAGGCGTCTCATAAGAGAATTAAGAAATCTTGACTATGATTATATTTTGATCGATGTGGGGCCGGGCACTTCATCTCATATGCTGGACCTGTTTCTTATGTCCGATCAGGCCCTTTTAATATCGACGCCGGAGCCCACATCCATTGAAAATACCTATCGTTTTTTAAAGGCCCTCTGTTTAAGGCAGATAAAGCAGCTTGTCAGCAGCGGGAAAGACGATGAATTGAAAGGGGCCCTTTGCGCGGCCCTGGGAATGACGGGTAACAGCAAGGCAAAGACCATCATTGAAATTTTTGAAAGGTTAACAACGCTTGATAACGGCCGGGGGAAATACCTTGATGCCGTCATAGGAGAAATGGATTTTTCACTCATCATTAATCAAACGAAAAATAAAGCCGATGAAAATATCGGTTTACAAATGAAACAGGCATGCTGTGACTATTTTAGTATAGAAATGAATTACCTTGGCCATATCAAATACAATGAAACCGTCGGGGATTCGCTTCGTAAACGCATGTCTCTCGTAAAAGACTTCAGTAAAAGTGAGCCGGCTCTGTTGATGAAAGCCTGCCTGAAGAAGATGCATGATAAATGAGCCTTTTTTCAAGACCAAGTTTAATAACGTGAATAGTAAATGAAAACAATGGGTCTGCTTTGAAAAATGAACTGAAAAATTATTATGAGATTCTTGACCTCTCGCTGGATGCCGATATGAAAGCGCTTGAAAAAGCCTATAAAAAAGCGATGTCGATATATGGGCAGGATTCAGCCGCAATATATTCTCTTTATACGGAAAAAGAGAAGGAAATGAAGGTATCTAATATTAAAGAGGCATATCATACGCTTAAGGATCCCGAAGCACGGCGGCTTTATGATAGAAAACTTGATAACATGAGCGCAGCCCTTTCAGAGGATAGCAATTTGAAATCAGAACTTGCTGTAAGCGATGAGGTCGGTTTGCAGGATTGCCTTGTTTTGAAAAAGCCCCTTGCCGTTATGGAAGCCGGTGATCCCCTGGCCGCAGAGCACTACCGCATTCTTTATACAAAGCTCGAGCAAATTCATATGAATAATAATGACAATGTCTTTGCCCTGACCAGCGCAATAAAGGGAGAAGGAAAGACAACGACATCGTTAAACCTCGCCTACATTATTAGTGAGGAATTCAGGAAAAAGGTAATTCTTCTGGAGACGGATTTAAGGAAGAATTCTATTGCTGAAAATTATCTTCAGCCTTTTAGGGGCAGCGGATTGGTTGATGTTCTCAGCGGGAGGGCCGATCTTGATGAGGCAATCTACCCTTTGAGTGATAGTAACCTTTATGTTCTTCCTTCGGGAATGAGTGTAAGAAATTCAACGGAACTTCTGGCCTCTCCCAAAATGCCTCAAATCATTGAAATACTAAAGTCTGAATTCGATTATGTCATTATTGATTGCCCACCGGTGCTGCCTTTGGCTGATATGAATGTTTTATCAAAAATGGTAGATGATGTTTTGCTTGTTGTTCAGGCGGGGAAGACCCACAAAGATCTCGTTGCGCAGGCAATTAAAGCGCTTTCACGGGGGAAAGTAGCAGGATTTATTTTAAATGGAACAGAGAAGTCGGCTAAAAATTATTATTACTATTAAGTATTTAATGTGGCTGCGGAGGTAAGGTGATATGTATTTCTTTTTTAATCGATATTTTCCGATAAAGCAACTTTACCTGTGGATTTCAGAACTGATCATTATTTTTATGGCGCTGATCGCACTTGGCCATATTATCTCATTTGTTGTCGGATCGGCTATTCTTCATTATGATCCTTTTGTCATAAAAATAATTCTTATGGTCGTTGTTTATATGGTTTCACTCTACTATTTTGATATTTATTCACCCGAGTTATACCGTCCGAGCCAGCAAATGCTTGTCAAGTTAGCCCAGGCCCTTGGCGTGGCAACGCTTGTGCTGATGGGCATTTATTATGTTTCGCCTCAAATCAGTGTGTGGAAGGGGATGCTGATTGTTAATGCGCTTGTGCTGCCCCTTCTTATCACGTCATGGCGTTCTCTTTTCACTCATGTAACCCACTTTCAGATGCCCAGAGAAAAAGTTCTCCTTATCGGCACAGGCGACCTTGCCCAAAAGATTGGAAGCAAAATATACACCGAACCTCATCATGGACTGCATTTAGCGGGATTTATCGATGATAATCCCCATCAGGCAGACCAGGGAAATGTGAATCCCGGAATCGTCGGTGGTTATGGTGATATCGCCAGGGTTGTCAGGGAGAAAGAGGTGAGGCGGATAATCGTCGCCTTGGCCGACCGGCGGGCGAAACTTCCCATGTCGGCCCTCCTCGATTGTAAGCTAAAGGGCGTAACCATCGAGGAAGGTGAGACATTTAACGAACGGCTGGAGGGAAAAGTTCCTCTCGATCAGCTGAAACCGAGCTGGATGGTTTTTTCTGACGGCTTTAAATCGTTGAGGTCAAGGAAAATTCTGAAGCGTATCCTCGATATTTTTCTTTCAGCGCTTTTGCTGATTCCTGCGGCCCCCTTATTATTGATTACACCCCTCTTGATAAAACTCGAATCAAAGGGGCCTGCTATATTTAAACAAAAACGTGTCGGTGAAAACGGCAGGGAATTCGACATTTATAAATTTCGTTCCATGCGAACCGATGCAGAAGACAGTACGGGGCCTGTCTGGGCAAGGGAGAAAGATAACAGGATAACCAAAATAGGCGCTTTTATAAGGAAGGTCAGAATTGATGAACTTCCTCAAATATTTAACGTCATCAAAGGAGATATGAGCTTTGTCGGGCCAAGGCCGGAACGGCAGTTTTTTGTCGATCAGCTGAAAAGAGAGATTCCCTATTTTGAAATGAGAACGGTCGTCAAACCGGGACTTACGGGCTGGACCCAGGTTAAATACCCTTATGGCGCAACCATTGATGACGCCAGGGAAAAGCTTCAGTATGACATTTATTATATAAAAAATATGTCTCCTGTCCTTGATTTCATCATTTTCTTTATGACCATCAAGGTCGTTCTTTTCGGCAAAGGGGCCAGGTAGGAAGAAGAGCAAATCCGGGGATAATTCATAGCGCTTCATCATTGAAAGAACACTTCAGCAGGGATTCAAATTAAATTATGTGTGGTATTGCGGGAATCATAAATTTAGCCGATCATCAAAAAATTGATGAGGCGGAAATAGAGCGCATGATCGCTGTGCAGAAGCACAGGGGGCCTGACGAGTTCGGCATGCTCATCGATGGAAACGCCGGTTTTGGCCATGCGCGGCTCAGCATTATCGATCTTTCATCGGGGAGCCAGCCTATGTCCAATGAAGAGGGTTCTCTCTGGATCGTATTTAATGGGGAAATCTTTAATTATATAGAACTGAAAGAAGAGCTGGTAAAGAAGGGACATCAATTCAGGACCACTTCCGATACGGAAGTCATTATCCACCTTTTTGAAGAGCATGGTCTTGATTGCCTTCAATATTTAAACGGTCAGTTTGCCTTTGCTATCTGGGATAATAAAAAGAAGGAACTCCTTCTTGCCAGAGACAGGGTGGGAATTTCACCGCTTTATTATGCCGGGAAGAATAAGCGCTTTTATTTTGCCTCGGAAATAAAATCTATCTTCGCCACAGGCGCCGTTGAAAGAGAAATTGATCCCCTTGCCCTGGATGAGCTCTTTACCCTCTGGCATACGGTAGCGCCGAGGACGGCATTCAAAGGGATTTTTGAGCTTCAGCCGGGCCACTTTATGACTGTTAAAGGAGGGGAAATTTCAGTCAAAAAATACTGGGACCTCTCCTTTTCTGAAAAAGATACCGTCATTTCCGAAGAAGAAGCTTCCCGGGAATTAAAAAGACTGCTTGTCGATGCTACCCGGTTAAGACTGAGAGCTGATGTTCCCGTTGGCGCTTATCTTAGCGGCGGCCTTGATTCATCGGTAACGACGGCCTTGATACGTCATTATACGAATTCCCCGCTGGAAACTTTTTCCGTTGCCTTTGAAGACAAGGCCTTCGATGAAAGCCGTTATCAGCAGGAAATGGCAAAGGCGCTGGCGACGACGCACCATGAAATCAAGTGCTCATATAAAGATATTGGCGATAATTTTCCCGATCTTGTCTGGCATACGGAAAAGCCTCTTTTCAGGACGGCGCCGACGCCGCTTTTTTTGCTTTCAAAACTGGTCCGGTCCAATCATTTCAAAGTCGTTTTAACGGGTGAAGGCGCCGATGAAGTGCTTGGCGGATACGATATATTTAAAGAAGTAAAGATCAGGGAGTTTTGCGCAAAAAACAGGAACTCAAACTTCAGGCCATCGCTTCTGAAAAAACTATATCCCTATCTCCCTGCTTTTCAGAGCCAGTCTCATGCCTATATGAATGCTTTTTTTAATGACAAACTGCTCGATGTGAATGACAGTCTTTTTTCGCACAGGCCGCGCTGGCAGACGACTTCAAAAATAAAAACTTTTTATTCACAGAATTTTAAGAATGAAATCGGCCTTTCTTCCCCGGAAATTACCTTCGGCGATACGCTTGATCCCTCTTTTTCCCGATGGAAACCTTTTGAAAGGGCCCAGTATCTTGAAAGCAAGGGCCTGCTGCCGGGCTACCTCCTTTCATCGCAGGGAGACCGGGTTCTCATGGCCCATTCCATTGAGGGGCGATTTCCATTTCTTGATCACCGTGTAATGGAATTTGCTTCCAAACTGCCCTATACTTATAAAATGAAAGTGTTAAATGAAAAATACCTTTTGAAAAAAGCGATGAAAAAGTATTTGCCCAAAGAAATTACAAAAAGAACGAAACAGCCTTATATGGCGCCTGACAGCAAAAGTTTTTTCAGTAAGGGCGCCCCCGATTATGTTTCATCGCTTTTATCGGAAGAATCCATAGACAAGTATGGGTATTTCAATTCAAAACCTGTGAACTTGCTCGTCAGGAAATGTAAAAAAGGGGCTGTCACGGGATTCAGGGATAATATGGCCCTTGTGGGCATTTTATCGACCCAGCTTCTTCATGAACGTTTTATTGAAAATTTCAGAATCGATTGGGAACCCCTTGCCAATGTCCGGAAAATTACTATTTAAAAATGACATTGCATTGAAAGTTGAAAAATATGGGAGGAAATATGCTGCACAATCAAATCAGAGCATTTATTTTTGAAAATTTTATCTTCGAGGAAGACAGTGAAGATATGTTGAAAAACGATGACTCCTTTCTCGAAAAAGGAATCATCGATTCGACGGGAATTTTGGAAGTTGTCATGTGGATGGAAGATACCTTTGGTGTTCACACCGATGATACGGAACTGATTCCGGAAAACCTGGATAGTGTAAATAACCTGGCCGGCTTTATTGAAAGGAAAAAATCCTGATTGAGTCTTTACGCTTAAATTGCCCGGTTTTTGATGAAAAGGGACCGATAAAAAGCTTAAAGCTAACTATCTAATGGGTGATGCTTATGTTAATCCAGGACTATTTAATAAAGGCCGTTTCAAACTATCCTGAAAAGGAAGTGATCATTGCCGGTAAAAAACGGCTCACCTATAATGAGCTGTTAAGGGATTCAGGAAAGATTGCAGCCTGGCTTATGAGGCGGGGACTGAAAGCCGGAGACCGGGCAGGCATATTGATGGATGAACCCATGGAATATGTTAAATCCTACTTTGGAATTTTGCTTGCCGGTGGCGTCGTTGTTGCCATGAATTCTCAAACAACGGTGAGAAGTCTCACCTATCAGGCCAATAACTGCGAAATATCCTTTCTTCTCAGCCAGCTAAAGTTTGTTAAATACGTAAAAGAACTGTCAGGGCAGGTTGATTCTCTAAAAAATGTTCTTATCAGCAGTTCAGGCGATGAAGAAGTGCCTGAAAAGCTGTCCTTTGATCTGGAAAACCTGGAAGACCTGTTGCAACGTTTTTTCCCGGAGCCGCCTTCCTTTCCCGCTGTCGACGCTGATGGCCTTGCCCAGATTATCTATACGTCAGGCACGACGGGAGAACCTAACGGTGTCATGCTGAGGCACAGAAATCTCATTGCCAATACGAATTCCATTGTTAAGTACCTTGAGCTGACGGAAGCAGACAGGGTAATGGCTGTTTTGCCTTTCTTTTATTCCTATGGCAATTCGCTTTTGCTGACTCACATTGCAGTGGGCGGGTCTATTGTCGTTAACCAGCACTTTTTATATCCCAATGTCATTCTCGATGAAATGGCGGCAGAAAAGGTAACGGGATTTTCCGGCGTTCCCTCTACCTTCGCCATCTTGCTTAACCGTTCCTCTATCAGGGAGTATCAATTTCCTTCACTCAGGTATGTTACCCAGGCAGGGGGCGCCATGTCGCCAAAGCTTGCAAGGGAAATCAGCAACATATTGCCTGAAACCGATGTTTATATCATGTACGGCCAGACAGAAGCTTCGGCCCGCCTGTCCTACCTTGAGCCTGAAAAGCTTATTTCAAAGGCAGGCTCCATAGGCAAGGCTATTCCCGGCGTTACACTGAACCTGCTCGATGCTGAAGGTAATCCTGTTCCTGCCGGGGAGGTCGGTGAAATTGTTGCAGAGGGCGAAAATATTATGGCCGGATACTGGGAAAACCCTGAAAGGACAGCCCGGGTTCTTAAAAAAGAAGGCCTCTGGACGGGAGATCTGGCTAAAAAAGATGAAGAGGGTTACTTTTACATTGTCAGCAGAAAAAGCGAGATGATCAAAAGCGGCGCCCATCGGATCAGTCCGAAAGAGATTGAAGAGGTCATTCATGAGCATGCTTCCGTACATGAAGTTGCCGTTATCGGCATTAAAGATGAAACGCTCGGTGAAAAAATCAAGGCTTGCATCGTGCTTAAAGAAGGCTTTGATTTAAAGAAAATGGAGATAATGAGGCACTGCAAGCAGTCGCTTCCACCCTTCAAAATCCCGCATGACGTTGAATTCATGGCGGAACTGCCAAAAACAACGAGCGGGAAGATAAGAAAAAAAGAGCTTCTTTCCGCTTGAAAAAGCAGAACGGCAGTTACTGATTTTTTAACATTTTTTACCTTAATTCCAAGGCCAGAGATAAAGGAGTCTATTCATGAAACGCTGCACAAATTGTGTTCTTCCTTCCACATTCCCCGGAATATCATTTAATGATGAGGGTCTTTGCAATCATTGCCGGAATTATCGCGGCCATGCGGCAAACGATGCAATGAAGCTTAAGTATGAAAATAAATTTCTCGATCTTTTGAAAGAAAAAAGCAAAGAATCCCATTATGACCTGCTCATGGCTTACAGCGGCGGCAAGGACAGTACTTATACGCTGGAAGTTTTTGTTAATCGCTATAAGCTGAAGGTCCTTGCCCTTACTTTCGACAATACCTTTATTTCGGACCAGGCCTTTATCAATATGCGGAAAGTCTGCGGCAATCTCGGCGTCGATCACATGGTCATAAGACCCAGCCGGAAGATGCTGAGAAATATATTCGGCAGAGCTGCCAGAGAGGAGCTTTACCCGGCAAAAACGCTTGAACGGGCGAGCACCATATGCACTAGCTGTATAGGGCTTGTAAAAGCGGTCATACTAAGAACGGCCATTGAAAAGGAAATCCCTTTTGTCGGTTACGGGTGGTCGCCCGGCCAGGCGCCTGTTCAGTCATCGGTTATGAAAGCGAATCCCGGTTTAATGAAAATAACGCAAAAGGCCATCTATGAACCGCTTCTAAAGATAGCCGGTGAGGGAATTAATCCCTATTTCCTGACGGAAGCGCATTATTCTCAGCCCGAAAAGTTTCCCCATAATATTCACCCCCTTGCATTTTTAGAATATAAGGAAGAAAAAATATTCAGGAGACTGGGGGAGCTTGGTTGGGAAAAACCTTCCGATACGGACGCAAACTCAAGTAACTGTACGGTAAATGCCCTTGCCAACGAGATCCACAAGGACCGTTACGGATTTCACCCCTACGTTTGGGAAATCGCCAATATGGTCAGGTCGGGCGCAATGACGAGAGACGAGGGGCTTGAAAAAATTGAAACCCCGGAAGATAAAGATATGGTTCGGTTTGCCGAAAAAGAACTTGAACTTTAAGGGGTAACTTTTTGAGCGCTCAAGGAGAAGAAAAAAAAATATTTATTACCGTCGATCTTGAAGACTGGTTTCAGGTTGAAAATTTTAAGGCTTATATTCATCACCATGAATGGGACAATTGTGAAAAACGATATGAAAAAAGCACCTCCCTGCTTTTGGAGCTTTTTGATAAATTTAAAATAAAGGCTACTTTTTTCATCCTGGGCTGGAATGCCGAAAGAAGTCCCCATCTTGTCAGAGAAATCAGTAAGAGGGGTCATGAGATCGCTTCTCACGGCTATGGTCATGAACTCTGTTCTTCTCTCGATGAAGAGGCGCTTTACGATGATTTGAAGAGAAGTAAGGAAATGCTTCAGGATATTACAGGTGTTGAGGTGCTTGGTTACCGGGCGCCCAGCTTTTCAGTTGATGACAGAGTGATAAGCCTGTTAAAAAAACTGGGCTATCGCTATGATTCGAGCTTAAATAGTCTGGGCCTTAACTCAAGGCACGGAAAAATCGATTTACAGTCCTATAAAAAACGGGGTCTTGCATACCTTGATGAAGAGGGTTTTGCTGAACTGCCTGTGAGCAACTGGCCTTTTATGGGGATGAATCTTCCCTGGGGAGGGGGAGGGTATTTCAGGTTCTGGCCTTCATTTTTATTTTATGAGGGAGTAAAGCGCATTTTGAGGAAGGAAGAGGGATACAACTTTTATTTGCATCCCTGGGAAGTCGATCCCGGCCAGCCCAGAGTGAATGACGCGGATCTCTTGTTTAAGTTCCGCCATTACCTGAACCTGGACGCCTGCTTCAATAAGCTGGAGCGATTTATTAAAAAGTTCAGGAATCATCACTTTATTAGCTGTGCCGATTATTTAGAGAAATAATTTTTTTAAAGAAAATTAATTAATGACTGCACGCGGTAATGGTGGAAAAAAGGAGGTCCGGGAGAAGCTCGAGGCCTCAATAAGTGAATTAAATGATAAGCCTGGACATATTGAAGGGTCTTTACTTTTCGAAAATGTCATGAGGGACTACCTTCAGTGTATTCACGGTTTCATTGCTACCGACAGGGACGGGCTTATAAATCTTGAAAAAAAAATCGATCAATCTGCGGGAATTGAGACAAGATTGATTTACCATCAGGCTTTGGTTTATCAACTTTATCTCCGAAATATCGGGAATATAGGTAAACAGGCTTTGCCTGAAGGTGTTGCCGCCTATCTGGGCCAGGACTTTGACCGCATAGTTGAATTGGCGGACAAAGGGAATGCGGCCAGGCTCTCTTTCACAGATTACCCCTTTTTAAGTTATATAGAAAAACTCTGTTTTAAGAGTCTGCCCTTCGGCAATCACGATGTTACCCTAAGCGGTGTGCCGAGAAAATTAATGTTCAAACAGTCCTTGAAAAATATGCTGAAAATGTCCTTTTCGCTTCTCTCTATGGGAGGGAATGAACCCCTCTTTGAGCTTCACTACAATCCTCACCGGCTAAGGTTGTTTAATCCTGATGGATGGAAGGAGGTCTTTGCCCTGGCTGCTCAGACCTTAAAAACACGAAAGGAAGTAAAGGGGCTTTTTGGCGCAACCTGGTTTTATGACCCTGCAATGAAAGAGGTTTCGCCGGAATTGTCTTATATACGCGAATTAATTGAGAAAATAGGGGGAGCGTTTTATTTGGCCGGTTCCAGTGAAGATGACAGGAAAAATGCTTTTTTTGCTTCCAAAGCCCGAAAAGAGGCTTATGAAGAGGGACGCTATATGCCGACCAGCTATATGATGATTATTAAAAGAGAGGCCTTGCTGCAATATTATGCCTCCTAATTAGTGTCCATCCAGAAACTATAATAAATGAAACTTTGTTTTCAATCCGGAAAGGAGGGGTTTTTTGCAAGGTCAAGGAAATCAAGGGTTTCGCCGAGTTGTACTACTGTACATCGCACAAGTAAAGCCGAAGATTGACGCAGAGATTGCGAAAAAGCACCCTTTCCGGATGAAAACTGATTATTTTCGCCATTTACCGGAATCATGGATTGAATTATGAATCTGCCCTTAAAAAGATTGCTTTATAAAATGATATCCGCTCTTGGATCTTCTTATATTCAAAAAAAAATCAGGAGTGATCTCACTATTGTCATGTATCACAGTGTTGTTGAAAAACTGCCTCAACTCTATGACTGGTGCTACGTCGATGCAGAATCTTTTCGCCGCCAGGTAAGCTATTTAAAAAATAATTTTGAAGTCATACCGCTTTCCCGGGTCCCCGGCAGATTAAGGTCAGGCAGAACCGGGCGCCCTCTTGCCGTGATAACCTTTGATGACGGTTACCAGAATAATTTTGATGTTGCCTTTCCCATTCTCAGGGAAGAAGGCCTGCCTGCCACCATTTTTTTAACGACGGGCCTCATCAATACGGACGATACGCTCTGGGTATGCCGCCTCCATGAGGCCTTCAGCAATACGGAGGCAAGGGAAGTAAGATGGGAGGGAAAGATATTCCCCATAGGAGGGCAGGATGAAAAGGTTGAGCTCATTGCGCAAATGAAGAATAAATTCAAGACAATGCCTATTGCTGAAATACGCCCCCTGTTGAAGGCAGTTGTCCATCAATTAGGCTATGATTTAAGTCAACCCGTAGCGCATGACTCTCTCTACGGCATGCTTGATTTCCAATCGATAAATGTAATGCGCCGGTCAGGTCTCATTGATTTTGGCGCGCATACGATGGCCCATGAAATTCTGAGTTGCCTGCCGCCTGAAGAACAGGAAAAGGAAATAAAAGGCTCCCTTAACACCGTATCGGAAATTACAGGGAAAAAATGCACTCTCTTTGCCTACCCCAATGGCGCCGGAGAAGATTATAACGACGAAACAATAGAGATTCTCCGTCAGTGCGGGATTGAAGTTTCCCTGACGACTATTGAAGAGATGATCGATGGTGATACGCCTTTGCTGGAGTTAAGAAGATATAGTATTGGCCCCGGTATGGATATGGGATATTTCAAGCTGCTCGTTATACATTTTATAACCTGGTTTAAAGGCTTGAAATTATCTCATTAGAACAGGGCAGGGATTTCAAGGGATATGAATATTAGAATTGCCTCACTTGAGGACAGACATGAATGGGATGCTTATATAGGGAATTATGAGGGCTCATCGCCTTATCACCTTTTTGGCTGGGGGCTTGCCGTAAAAGAGGCTTACAGGCATGAACTTTATTATCTCATGGCAGAGGAGGACGGGCATATTGTCGGCCTTTTACCTTTAGTCTATATGAAGCCTCCTCTCTTAAAAGGGGAACTTGTGTCTCTTCCTTTTTGTGACCAGGCGGGTATTTTGGCGGAAGACGAAGCTGTTAGGGCGGCGCTGACGGCGGAGGCCTTTGCGCTGGCCAAAAAAATGTCCCTTAAACATGTCGAGTTGAGAGAGTACGCTTCCCATGATGAGGACAAGGGCAGTCAATACAGGGTGACTTGCCGCAGAGATAAAGTACAGATGATTCTGGCCCTTCCCGGTTCTTCGGAAGGTCTTCTGGCAGGCTTTAAATCAAAATTAAGAAGCCAGATTAAAAAAGCGGAAAGAAACGGTTTGACCTTTAGCTGGTTGGATATCAGTGATTTTGAAAAATTCTACACCGTTTTCAGCGCCAATATGAAGGATTTAGGCTCCCCCGTTCATTCAAAAAAATGGTTTCTCGCGCTCATAAAGGCATTGGGGGAGGCTGCAAGAGTGGGTGTTGTTTATTATGGTGATATTCCTGTCGGCACGGGATTTATCTTATGCCACGGAAAAAGGGTATCAATTCCCTGGGCCTCTACAAGGCGGCAATATAACTATTTGTCTACCAACATGCTTTTGTACTGGAATATGTTAAAGTTTGCCGCCGACAATGGTTATGGAGAATTCGATTTCGGAAGATCGACTCCCGGAGAAGGAACCTATAAATTCAAGGCCCAATGGGGCGCCGAGCCTTGTCGGCTAAGCTGGAAATATATCCACCTTGAAGAAAAAGAGCGTCATGAAGGTTCCGCTTCGAAGGGTTATAGAGAAATCGTTGAGAAGATCTGGCAAAAGATGCCCCTTTCACTGGCAAATACCATCGGCCCTGTTGTAAGGAAATATATCAGCTTGTAATAAGCTTCCCTTTTTATGGTAAGAATGACGAAAAATAATACTCAACTATCGCTGATCATTTTATCCTGGAATTCAAGGCATCATATTGAGAGATGTTTGCCCTCTCTTTTAAGCGCTCTTGATAAGCCGGAAGTGAAGGCTGAAATCTTTATTGTCGATAACGGTTCTACAGACGGCTCGGTAGAACTTCTGAAAAACTATGAAAAAGACCATGAAGGAATCATTAAGCCAATATACCTGGACAGCAACAGGGGAACGACCTATTCCCGCAACCTGGCCCTTAAAGAGGCTGCAGGCAAATATATTGTCATTATGGATTCGGACGTCGAACTGCGTGCTAATATCATGGAGCGTTTGATCCATGTCCTGGAAAGTGAGAAAAATGCCGGGCTGGTTGTGCCCCGCCTGGTTTACGGGAATGGCTCGCTTCAAAAATCGACAGATACTTTCCCCACGCTCTGGAGAAAGATATTCCGTTATTTTTTTCTAAAAAAGATTGAAAACAGGGAAGATAAAAAGCCCGAAGAGGAAAATATTAGAAAAGTGGATTATGCAATATCTGCTTTCTGGCTTTTTCGAAAAGAGGTTTTAAGGGACGTCGGGTTTTTGGATGAAAAAATATTTTATGCGCCTGAAGATGTTGATTATTGTCTCAGACTATGGAAAAAAGGGTATGAGATTTTGTATGTGCCCCATCTTTATGCCGTCCATCATGCCCAGGAAATTTCAAGAGGTTTTAAATTCAACAAAGCCATGAGAGAACATATTAAAGGGCTTATTTATTATTTTGTAAAACACAGGTATTTTTTCCAAAGACCAAAGTTTTATTAATTGCAGATCAGGTAACTATATTAAATGCAACGGAAAGTAAATGTGCTGCAACTGGGCAGCCCCTCCGGTCTTTATGGCGCAGAAATGTGGATAATCGCGCTCATTAAGCACCTTGATCCTGAAAAAATACGTTCTTATGTCGCTTCAATAAGGGATGAAGCCGGAAGTGATGTTCCGCTTTGCGTCAAAACGGAAAAACTCGGTTTTTCAAGCTGCATTATTGAATCTTACGGGAGGGTCAACTTTTCAGGCGTAAATAAACTCCGGGCCTTTATTAAAGAGAATGCAATAGATATTTTGCATACCCATGGCTACAAAACGGACCTGACAGGACTTTTCGCTGTCAGGGGGACTTCATGTAAAATTGTAACGACCCCCCACGGCTGGACAAAGGACCCTGATCTTAAATTATTAGTATATGAAATGATTGATCGTCTTGCTTTCCCCCTTTTTGACGCCGTTGTTCCCCTTTCTCATGATCTTTTCTCTTCATTAAGGCGCATTCCGGGTTTGAAGGGTAAACTGCATCTGGTAAATAACAGTGTTGATACGAGCGAGATTAATGAAGTATCCTCCGTAGCTTCAGAGATATCCTCTCTGAAAGAAGGAGGGGCATTTGTCATCGGTTATATCGGCCGCCTGACTCCCGGAAAGGGTCTCGACGTATTGATTAAATCTGTTGCTCACCATGGCGAACCGAACTGGCATGTGGCAATTATTGGAGAGGGTGAACAGGAAAAGGAACTGAAATCAATGGTCATGGAATTAAACTTGACTGATAAAGTGACTTTTTTCGGTTTCAGGCCCGACCGGCTTGCTTTTCTGAAAGGTTTTGACCTCTTTGTTTTACCTTCCCGTTCGGAAGGTATTCCACGGTGTATTATGGAGGCAATGGGGGCCGGTGTCGCTGTTGTCGCTTCCGATATTCCCGGTTGCCGTTATCTTGTGGAAAATGAAAAGACGGGGCTTTTGTTCGAAACAGATAATCCTGCAAGCCTGGCCTCTGAAATTAAAAAAATACAATCTCATCATGGCTTGAAGCAGGCCTTCAGTGATGAGGGAAAGAAAAAAATTAATGCGAAATTTTCTGCGGCCCGAATGGCGCGGGAATATGAAGAACTTTTCCTTGAGCTGGCTGAAAGAAGGTAATTCTATTTGATGATATTTGAAAATAAAAACAGGGATTGACAAATGATTATTTTAACAGGGGCAAATAGTGATAAGGCTAAAGATGATGCCGGTAATATTTACAGGAATTTCAGCTTTAGAGGCGTTATCGGTGAAACCGTTGAAAAGGCGGAAAGCCTGGGTTACAAGCCCGTCGTATACGACCTTGGAAACCTCGGCAGGGGAGAACCTTTTTCGGTGCACGATGAGTCCTTTGCAGAAAAAGGTTACTATGAGAGGGATGTTCAGGGATCTTATAAGTCCAAGTCACTTTTTAAACCTGAAATGGTTAAATATTGTATGAAGCAGTATGACGATTTGGTGGTCTATCTCGATGGCGATGCGCAGCTGCTCGATAATATTGATGAGGTAAAGAGTGATGATTACGATATTGGAGTGACACTGCGCGATGCCTCGGAACTGGAAAATGAATGGCACCAGGAACATTTTGAAATTGTAAAATATGTTAATGCCGGTGTTATTTTTTTTAATAACACAAAAGGCACAAAAGATTTTCTCGACTTATGGACCAAAGCGACGGATGACGTCGGTAATGACCAGAAAGCATTGAATAAATTGACTTGTCCCGATGATTATCCGGAACCTTACAGCGTTCATGTCGTTAATGGCTTTCGGATCAAGTTTTTTCCCTGCAAAGCCTATAATTATTATTACTTTGAAGAGGGATGGTTCCCAAATGTAAAAATATTGCACTTTAAAGGACCGGTGCGTCATTTTTATCCCTTTAACCGGAAGAAAAGGCTCTATTGCGCATCTGTTATTCCTGTAAGAAATAAACTGAGGGACTTCATAAAAAAAATCCTTCCTTCATAAGAATGTTTACTGTGGTCATTATATTTCCCCGTATTTTATATACAGAAACCCTTATAGTTTAGCCGGAATTCTAAAATGGAACCATTAGCCCTCTGCAAATCTTTTTTTGAGGCCCTAAACAGTGAAAACGTCAGGTATTGCCACTGGAAAAGTAACGGTCACCTTTTGAAAGCCCTTTGCGGCAAGACCGACCTCGATATCCTTGTTCACAGGGATGATAAAAAGGACTTTGAGGAAATTCTCAAGGCACATCCTTTTAAAAAGATTATTTCCCCTCCTGAAAAACAGTTTGAGGGGATGGAAGATTACCTGGGCTTCGATGAAGCGACGGGAAGCTTTATTCACCTGCATGTTCATTATCAATTGATACTGGGCCAGAAATATATCAAGAATCATCATTTGCCCCTGGAAGACCTGTTTTTCGGCAATCTTGTAAAGGCCCATAACCTGTATATTCCCTGCCCTGAAATTGAACTGATTATGCTTGTCATCAGGGCGCACATGAAAACAGACCTTTTGTCGCTGGCCAAACATGCCCTGAAAGATTTGATTTCCACAGGGTACACGGCTTTCCCCGCTGATATTGAAGATGAATTCAGAGCACTCATATCAAAAAGTGACAGGGCTAAAGTGATAAAGCTTTTACATGAAAGCAAGCTTCCCCTGAGGGAAAGCCTTGTCAGCGAATTTATCAAAAGATTTTCGGAAAAAAAATTAACCTTTTATCAAATCTTTTTTACCCAGGTGGAAATACTGAAGAGCCTCAGGGATTTCAGACGGCGAAAGAGTCTCCTCGTCTATTTAAGCTATTTCTCTTTTTACCTGTCTGAGCTTCCGCTTTCAGGTAAAGTCAAGGCGCATAAAAAAAAGACACTCGAAGGGGAGGGGAAGATCATTTCACTTGTCGGCGCAGACGGATCGGGCAAGTCCACCTTAATTAAAGACCTGGAAAAATGGCTGTCCTGGAAACTCTCTGTTAAACGCTATTATTACGGTATCCCCAAAAATAAGGTAAGCAAATTAAATTCTTTCCTTGTGAGGGGATTTAATAAGCTGGGCCTCTCTTTTATTGCCTCTTTTATTGAAAAGCTTTTCTGGATTTACGTGGCGAGAAAAAGGTATTTAATTGCCATAAAATCCCGAAAAGACGTGAGGCGCGGACAGCTTGTTATTACCGACCGTTTTCCTTTAAAAGATTTTCATGACATGCCCGAGCCGATGGATGGCCCCAGGGTTCATCTTTCCCCTTCCCATTCGCTTGCAGGAAAGCCTTTAACAGCTCTTGAAGCCCGTTATTATAAAAAGATTGACTATCCTCATCTGATTTTTGTGATCCAGGTTGAACTGGAAGAATTAAGAAGACGAAAGTCCGATCTGCCTATAGAGGTTCACAGGGTTAAGGCCGATGCCGTTAACCGTTTAAAAGAGAGTGCCCCTGTTTTTCCGGTAAACGGGAACCGGCCATATGATGAAGTGCAATTGGCCGTTAAACGAAAAATATGGGAACTTATTTAGTAACTGCCCCTTTGATTGCAGATGGGCTGAAAGTTAGAGAATATAAATGTTTTATGCTTTAGGCTTCCTTTTAATAAATTTCGCCAGTTACTTTCTCGCCATTTCGAGAGGACCTTTCTGGGGATTATTCGCCTATATGAATATCTATTTCAATTCCCCTCAGGAAATTATAAACTGGTGGACTCTCTACCTGCCCTTTCACCGCTGGAGCCTGCTCACATCGCTTGTCCTTTTTGTTTCATTGGCCATTCACTGGGGCAAGACCTCGGACCATAAGTTTAGAAATGCCAGGTGGGTCTATGTATTTTTAGCGCTAAGTGCTGTGGTATGTTTTACAAATGCCTTTAACCCCAAAGATGCAAACCAGTATTTATATTCTCTTTTAACCTATTCGATTATTGTTTTCATCCTCATAAAAAGCATTACCTCTGTCGATCAATTCCGTTTATTCTGCCTGAGCGCTATCGTTTTTGCCGCCGGCCTTTCAGTTAAGGCCTACCTGACAGGCAAGCGCGTGCATGCCAGGCTGGAGTACGGCGGTTCTGCCGACGCCTACGGATCGAATGAATTTTCATTGCTTCTGGCAGGAATTATTCCATTGATGCTGCCTTTTTTTAAAAGTGGAAAACCCTATGAGAAGATTATCTGCATATTGTCTCTCCCTTTTTTATTAAATGCCTTGGTCCTTTGCAACAGCCGGGGTTCTTTTATTGCCTTTGCAGGGGCCATCGTCATCGCCACAATCATCTCTTTTGACAAGGAAATTACCAGATATTTCCTGGTTTTACTTATGCTGGGCCTTCCTTTGCTGCTTTATTTATCGGATGAATATTTTATAGACAGGCTCTCTTCTCTCGTCGGTGCAGACGAGGCCATAGAGAGTGTCGAGGGAGCAAGAGAACTTTCCAGCGGAAGAACGGAGATATGGTCTTACGGGATCGACATGGCCGGGGACAACCTTTTTGGCGCCGGACCTAATGCATTTAAAGAGTTGGCCCGCTTCTACATGCCGGAAGAGGTGTTGACATTTCATCCCGGTGCAAAGTATGGCGTCCGTTCAGCGCACAACACTTATTTGCAGGTCCTCGTTGAGCAGGGGGTTTTGGGGTTCATTGTATGGATCGCCATGTGTCTGCATAGCTACCTGTTGATCGTTAAGTCTTTTAACCGGGTGAAAAGGGTGGACCTGGATTCGCAGTTCTGGAAGTTTTCGCTTTTTGCTTTAAACATTTCCTTTGCTTCCATAATGATCGGCGGCCTGGTTAATTCGAGAGTGTATTATGAGTTTTTCTGGTGGCAAGTTGCCCTTATTGCCGTGGTAACGTCACTTGTTAGCAGGGAAATTGAAGATAAGGTTAATCCTGTTGATGAGAATGATGAAAAGAGGATTTACTGATCCATGCTGAATATAAAGGCTCAATATCATAACTTGAAGAATAAGCTTGAAGATAAATTACTGAAAAGAATCGTAAAAAATTCGGGCGTTATTTTATTCGGCAACTCGACGGCCGCAGGCCTGGGCATTATATCTTTTACCATACTGGCCGGCCAGGTAGGGCCCGAATCTCTGGCTATTTTAGTGCTTGCCCAGACATACGCCCTCATTATTAATGATATTTTTAATATACAGACATGGGAGTCAATGGTTAAGTTCGGCGCTTCTGAATTAAAATCAGAGCGAATCAAAAATGTGATTAAAACGAATTTGATACTGGATTTTGCCAGCGCAATTATTGCATTTGGCTTTGCCCTGATGCTTGTAAAAACGGTGGGCCGCCTTTTGGGCTGGCAAAGCTCTTTTTTCCCTTTTTTGTCTCTATACAGCGCTAGCATTCTTTTTAATATAACGACCCTTACCATAGGAATTCCCAGGCTTTTTAACAAGTTTGCTTCCATTGCAAAAATTCAGGTCGTCATGGCAGTTATTAAGCTTTGTGCCGTATTATATGCAATGGCAAGTTCGTCAACTTTTACGGTCTATATCTATATCTATTTAGTCGTCGATATTCTGACAAATTTATCCCTCAATATTTACAGCATAAGATTGCTAACGCAAAAATACGGCAGAACATGGATAAGGGAGAAAATAGCTTTTGATAAAAACCAGCTGAAATTTATCTGGTGGACCAATCTTCGCACCATTATAAGGATTCCCGTGCGTCACCTGGATATGATTGTTATCAGTTCTGTTTTATCCGTCAAAATGGTTGGTATCTATAAAGTTTACAAAGAGATAGCAGGACTGATAAACAGGGTTGGAGAACCGATCAATCAGTCCATGTTCCCTGAATTTACAAAACTGATCGGCAGTAATAATCTCGGTGATGCTGCCGGTATAACCAAAAAAACCATGCTCATATTGCTGGGCGTCGGTTCTGCCGTTACTCTGGGTCTGCTCCTTACATCCAGATTTCTTGTGGGAACCTTTTTCGGAGAAGAATATCTTCAGGAAATATATGCCTTGTACCTGATGCTCTTCTTTTTTTCAATGAGCTTTATTACCGTTCCCATTAATTCCCTTTTCATTGCTGCCGGCTTTGCAAAGTATAGTTTTATGGTCCTGTTATTTACGAACACTATTTATTTAATGACTCTTTTCAGCCTTGGTAAGTTAATAGGCATCTATGGTATTATTGCGGCATTTGCCCTTCAGCTGGTATTAAATAAGGGATTAAAGGTCTTTCTGCTGAAAAGATATTACCATGAATGGGGCACGGTTATCCGGTAGAGAGCATTTTTGCAGGTGAAAGGATATTTTGTACAGAGTTGAATTTATAGGGCTTCCCGGCGCAGGCAAGAGTACCGTCAGAAAAGCCTTGATCGACAGGTTGAGGGCTGCTTCCGGCGACGGCAGGTATTTCACTGTGGAAGAAGCTTATCTTCATGGGGCAAGGTTAAATATGGATAAGGTTTTCAGATATTTTTTGAAGCTTCTGCCCGGTTCTGCGGCAATTAAGCTTTCAAATAAACTGGTTAACCGGTCGCTTATGCATTTTGAGGCGCAAAACCGCTTTCTCGCAAATTATGGCAAGGCTTTAGGCGCTTTTTTTTCCTCACATGTTTTCAATGAAATGTCAATTGATGACAGGCAATCGGTGATTTCGGCTTTTCTTGAAGTGGGGGCATTTTACGAATCTGTTAATGCATTATCATTTAAAAACCCGGTCGTCTTTTTTGAAGAGGGCCTGGTCCAGAAATCTTTAATGTTCGTCTCCCCTTCAGGCAGCTACGGAAAAGACATGGTTAATCTGGAAACTTATCTCGATGAGATTCCCCTTCCTGAAATATTGATTTATGTCAAAAGCGATATTGAAACATGCTCCCGGAGAATGTTGAGCCGTCCTGAAGGTTTGACGAGACGGTTAAAAAATGCCGATGCCGCTTTGATTTGTGAATTTTTGAAAAAAACGGACAGGCACTTGCAGGAAGTTGCCTCCCGGGCGAGCGGGAACACTTCCTGCGCTGTGATAGAAATTAATAATAATGGAAAGCTCGAAGATAATATTGATTGTCTTGAAAGAAGGATGAGAGAAATTACGAAAGCGTAATTTGATAAAGGTCTATGGGTAAGACAGTCAAAGAATATAACAATAATTATTCAATCCTTTTTGGTCTTTTATGTTTCGGCGTCGTCTATTTGCATTCAGACTGGGCCGGTGGTTTTGATATCTATACTTTTGGTGTTAAGAGCAGTCTTTTAAAAAAGTTATCTGCACTTCTTCTCATGTCCATTGTTCCTTCTTTTTTCATTTTATGGGGATATTTATCCTGTAAATATTTTTATTCTCATGAGAGGCCCCTGCAATTTTTAAAGAAAAAAATCATCCAGTTTTACCCGCTTTATTTTTTTTCTTTCACCATCAATATGGTGACCCGGTCAGATTATATGTTTGACCTTCCCCGGTGGAAGCTTGTTCTTGCTCTCATGGGCATGTATTACGAATCCGGCCTCTGGGGAGGGGGACATATTTTCCTTGTCGTGCTGGCTGTCATTATAACGATAAGCATTTTTAAGCTCTTTAATTTAAGGCGCAGGGGAATCTTTCTGTGCGGCATAATGGTTTTGATAGCGGCAAAAGCGCTGCCTCATGAATCGGACCTTTGTTATATAAAGTATTTCGGCTATTATGCCGCTTTTTTTCTTGGTGCCCTGTTAAAACATTATTCCGCATTTGACGGCCCTCTCTATTTAAAAAATACTTTCGAAAGAGCGTTAATGCTGGCAATTATGGGTGTGGGCATGATGACGCCGCTTCTTAATTTCTTTAAAATCTATGCTCTTGAAATTGAGTATAATCCCAATTCACCGGAGCAGCTCTTTTTCAGTGTTCTTCTTATCTATCTATTGTCAAGAATGCTGGACCGGCTGCCTTATCTGCGGGATCGCTTCTTTTTAGGCAAAGTTATTCACAAAATCGGAAATAATGCCTATGGCCACTTTATTTTGCAATCACATATTATTCGTCTCATTATCTATTTAAATTCATTCCTCCTGGTAAACAAATTTGTTTTACAATTATTTATTATTATTTTTACCTCATCTATTGTCGTTTATCTGCTGCTGCCCATTTACAGGAGCACGGAAACACTTGTTTTCAAGGTATTGCCTTCATGATTTGTGAGGAGTGCGCCAGGGAGCGTATCATTTAAGGGGTATGGACAGCTTCATGTTATATTTAGTAAACTTAAAGGTATCTCTAAAAAATATTTTCCTGCTTCATTAAGGGGCAAAGTATTCAGGGCTTGACTTAAAGAGAGGGGGGGGGGGCATGTTTTCAGGTTTATCTTGCAGCGCCCTGTTATAGCGTTTTAATTTAAAATAAGAAGGACAACAAGGTGATCAAAAAGGTATCAAGGCGGCTGTTTCTCAAAATGACGGCTCTCTTTGCATTTTTCTTATCTATTGGCAAAGTGGATTATTCCTATGCTTCCGGCGCTGATGCAACAGGCAGCATGCCGGGAGGGGAGGGAGGGGAAAAAATGAATCCGGGCGTTGATGAAGACGGCCTGTCAAGGGTCTATATTGCATCAGGGCATTCACCTGAAGAAAATATAAAAGAAGCCGTCCGTCTTATGGGTGGAATTGAAAAAATGATTGGAACCGATGATATTGTTGTGCTAAAACCCAATGCCCAGTGGTGGAACCAGGGCACGACGAACACAAACAATATGAAAGGTTTCATTGAAGGGGTACTTGCAATAAAAGATTTTAGGGGGGAAATAATTATTGCAGAGAATCACCACTATAAGGAACTGGATTCCCGCGGATGGACGACTGAAGAGAGAAACGGCGATTATAATCTTAATGAACTGGTTCAATATTTTAATGATGCCGGTTTTGCCAATGTGAGCAAATATCACTGGGTCGATGGAGGGCCTAATCCGCAGCCGCAGGAGGGCACCGGCGGCGGCGGCCAAAGGGTCCCGTCTGTTTCAGAGGGTGATGGGTATGTATGGCTGAAAGATGAAATCTATGTCAGTCCGGAAAATAGAAAGTGCATGATGACCTGTCCCGTCTTTACCTCTCCCTACAGCGGCGCAAAAATTGATCTTAAAAAAGGTGTTTTGGAGGGCGGCGAGTATATTGATAAGGTCAAGCTGGTAAACTTTTCATGCCTCAACCATCACGGACAATCATTCGGGGTTACCGCTTCCATAAAAAACCTTATGGGTGTTGTCGATCTTACCTGCGGTTATCACGGAACAGAGCCCGAAGGATTTTATAATGTTCACTTTGTTGGAGAAATGTCTCTTCTTTATAAATCAGGCATTGGTCTCAAATACTATGGGAAACGTTTCGGTTTTGGTTCTGCTTTCGGAAAAAAAATGCAGGAAATGGGTTCATGGAGCACTCAATATACGGGAGGGGCGCTCGGCCACTGGATGAAAAGGGTCAAAATGCCGGATATTAATATTCTGGCTGCTGAATATGTCGGTTGGGGAGGCAGAGGCCGGAAAGGCCCTGAAAAGAGAGAAAGAGCGAATACCGTCGCTATTTCTCACGACCCTGTTGCTCTCGATTATGTGGGGGCCATGCATATTTTATTGCCCGCAACGCCTGAAAAAGAAACTTTTTATAGAAATCTGAACAATCCCCATAAGAAACCCTTCCGTTCATTTTTGGAGGAATGTCATCGTCAGGGGATTGGTAATCTTGATGCGCAAAAAATTAAAATCATAAGAAGTACCTCACAGTAAAGGGCCGGCTTCTTACGGCAGGTATTTTTTTTAAGAAAAGAAACCAACCATAATGTCTGATAAGTGTTTTCTTGTTTTTTCTGATGATTTTGGAGAGCACCCCTCCAGTTGTCAGCATATTTTCCGCTCTATTCCAACCGAGCATCCCGTTTTATGGGTCAATACCATCGGCATGCGCTCTCCCCGTTTGACATGGAGGGATTTAAATAAAGCCTTTCTTAAGGCAGGAAGAATGCTTTCCGGTTTATTTAAGGGAGGAAGTAAAAAAGTCTCAACGGGCCATATCAAAGTCTGCCAGCCGCCAATGCTGCCTTTTTTAAATATTCCTTTTGTAAGAACCTTTAATAAAAGAAGCGTTACGGGGCATGTAAAGAGGAAACTGGAAGGGCTCGATATGAAATCGCCCATTTGTGTCATTACTGCGCCCAATGCCTGTGATTATATCGGCCAATTTAATGAGAGCCGGATTGTTTATTATTGTGTCGATGATTTTGCCGAGTGGCCCGGCCTGGATAAGTCACTTGTGCAATCCATGGAAAGTGATCTCATCGATAAGTCCGACCGGTTTGTGGCCACCTCTCAAGACCTTGCTGATAAACTGGAGCAAAAAGGCAAGAAGGCCCATCTTTTAACGCATGGCGTCGATTATACGTTTTTTCAGAAGGCCTCTCAAAAGGAACACCCGCTTCTGGCCCATATTCCGAAACCGAGAGTTGGATATTTTGGTTTGTTTGACGGCAGGAGTGACTTGGATTTAATTAAAGCCGTTGCAGCCGGAATGCCGGACATATCTTTTGTTGTTACGGGAAATACAGAGGTCGATATTTCGGACATGAGGAAGATAAAGAATATCTATTTTACAGGAAGTATACCCTACAGTGAATTACCTCAAATGGCTAAAGGCTGGGACATCTGTATGCTTCCCTACCTTGTGAATGTATTAACCAATGCCATTCAGCCCTTAAAAATTAAAGAGTACCTCGCTACGGGCAAGCCGATTATCAGCACGCCCATTAAAGAAGCATGTAATTTGAGCGATTATGTAAACATTGCTGCAACAGCGGATGAGTGGGAAAATAGCATTCGCAGTAATTTAGGGCCTCTTTCCCATGATTTAATTAAAAAAAGAACAGACTTTTTGAAGAATGAGTCCTGGGCATGCAAGGCTGAAAAGTTCTTTAAGCTATGCCTCGAAGATTAAGCCTTCTCTTTCATCAAAAAAGAGACTGAAAAGTGGGGTTAAAATTATTTGACTGACTTTATTTTTATATGGGCCACCGGCATAGGCATGCAATCCCCATCAAAGGTATAGCTGCTTACAGACAAATGGTGAAGGTATTCTTCTATGTTGGTATAGCCGTCATTATTTCTGTCCATGGCCGAATCGTTAGCCTTTGTATTCAGGCCTTTCAAGACTTCCCAGCTATCGGCCATGCCGTCGTTGTCCGTATCTGCCGGAGGGGCGGGGGTGGTAAAAGTCGGGAAGTCACCGGGGTAGGTCACAGTATCGATTATGGCCCCTGTTCCTGCTGAAAAGTCGGCAATGATCCTGCTGTCGACACTGTCTCTCACAGGCGCTGTGGCGCCGACAGCCGATAAAAGGCAGTTGGCAATAGCCGGAGACATGATGTCAGTTGTTATGGCCGCTGCCGGCCAGGCGTCGATTTTTCTGAATCCTTCATTTAACAGCTGGTTTTGCCATTCAAAACCGACGGACCACTCGGGCGCGCTCTGGTCCATTCTTCTTATCCCTATATTCCCTTTAACATATATGAGCGGATGAGGAGCCAGCCCCTGGGGATAGTGAATGGCTTCAAAGGCTGTAGCATTTGACCGGGGTCCTCTCTTGACGTAGTTATGGACCCAGTTGACCCTGCCGTGTTCATAGGTCATCATGGACAGGTTGCCTTTAAAGTTATATACCACATTATTGACGACGTCCGCCAGAGGCGCCGATACTCCTCCGCCGATCATGGGGTTTCTGTCCTGGTTATGGGCAAGGTAGTTGTGATGAATTGAAACTTCGGCATTATTGTTTTTCCCGGAAATGAGCAGCCCTTTACTGTGATCTGCTTTAGGGTGGCCTATCGGTTTGGCATTATTCAAGCCTTCCGAAACAATTGACCATTGAAGCGTAATATTCGTCGCATTCCATGAACTGCTGAAGGTTTCATCGATGCCCCAACTGAATGAAGAGTGATCTATGATGATATTGTAGGCTTTATTAGGGTAATAACCGCCATAGTCACCATATATTGCAATGGTATCAAAGGTTTCGGCGTCATTTTGATCTATCACGCCGTGAGAACCTAACCTGAAGCGCATATGCTGCATGATTAAATCATGCGTATTGATGATCGTCGGTCTTCCTGTGACAAGGATGCCGCCCGGTGATGTTTGTCCGGCAATGGTTATGTAAGGATTAGATATGTAAAGGTTAGAAGTCAGATTAATAATGCCGGAAACTTCAAAGACGACGATTCGCTTTCCAGGGGCTTCAACGGCTGCTCTGAAGCTCCCGGGGCCGCTGTTATTAAGATTGGTGACCTTAATAATCGCGCCTCCTCTTCCGCCGGCGCTGTTTGCCCCAAAACCTTCAGCTCCGGGGAATGCCGCAACAGCATAAGCAATTCCCGGCAAGAAAACCAGGAGCATAAAAATAATAGGTAGAAAGAAATGCTTCATAAATTTCATTACTTTTCTCCTTTAGCCTGATTAAGGTCTCATAAGTACACTATTTAGTTTTCATTCAGAAAGGGCGCTTTTTCGCAATCTCTGCGTCAATCTTCAGATTTGCTTGTGCGACGTACAGCAGTATGCCTCGGCGAAACCCTTGATTTCCCTGACCTTGCAAAAAATCCCTCCTTTCCGAATTGAAAGTATAGTTTCATTTATTATAGTTTCCCGATGGATACTATTTAGTTATTGATAGTAACTCAGGAGCTGATGGCGGGTCAATATCGTATATTCCACTTATTTCTATCTCCATTGCGCTTTGCCTTGCAAGCAGTACAAGAGGACCCTCTGTCAGTGGGGAAAGGTTAACGGTTATACTCCAGTTTCCACTGGCATCAGAGGTGGTGCTGCCAAGCAAAGTCATGGAATTCTTGTCGAATGTTTCTATTAAGGTAGATGCAACTCCCGTACCTGTAAGCGTAAAAGAGGTATAGTTGCTTAAGTTTGCCTTAAAATTATCTCCCGGGATTTGTATGTTAAATGTGCTGATTTCATTTGAAAACTCACTTTCGTTCCCTTTGGCGTCGAATGATTTCATAACAAAAAAATAAACCTCGCCGTTAGGCAGGCCCGTTATTGTGTGGCTCGTCTGGTTCCCCATGACAGGAGGCGTATTGTTTGTGTAAACACCGCTCCTATTGCCCCAGTAGATGACGAAATGGTCAATATACAGCCCTTCATCCCAGGTTGACCAGCCAAGGGTTACGTCCAGGGCAAGCGCCGGTGTCGATATGAACAGTGAAACAAGGAGGTTGATAATAAATATTTTTATTTTCTTCTTAAAAGATCTCATAGTCAGTTGTGGTTATGTCCCCTCTTAATTGTGTAATATCCTTTTCCTTACAAAATGTTCTGCAAAGGTTTTAGGGCATAAAAATGCTTAACTCATTGGAGAAACTGCTTTCGTTGCCTGCCGCATCAACAACTTTAAGTGAAAAAAACCATTCATTTGGAGAAAGGCCCGACAGGGTGTAGCTGCAATTATTGATATTGCCGCAGCCCGATGGTGCGCCGACACCGGTATCGGTACAGCTGATTTCAATAAGGTTGACCGGTATTTGAGCCGTATAGGTTCGCGGGGCAATTCCGTAATGAATGACGTAACCATCGAGGTCTGAAGCACATGATCCGCTTTGACTGGTTGAAGGGGCCGTCCAGGTAAGGGTAATATTGGTCCCATTGGCAGTTCCATTGAGAGCATATTCCTTAACTGTTGTTGTGCCCACGTCACCGCAGGCGGTATGTATTGATGCCGCCATTAATGTGAGGATGACATAACGTGAAAAGAGGCGGGGCCTTTTATCTCTTAAATAAAAAAACTTTTTGACGGGAAAAAACAAACTGCTGAGAAGAAGCAATGTCCGCTCAGCAAATTGCGCTGACCTGTCATTTCGGGTGAAGGGAGAAATCTTTTCCTCCCTGACTTCCAGTATTTCTCCTTCTGCCTCGTCGAAATGACAATTTTTTTCCCTTCTTCCAGGCCGGCAACACTGGCCTGGAACAGGAAAATAAGTTTTAACCTTTGAAAAAATCATGGATTTTACTTAGCCGGTATTTTACAGTTCATCCGATAAAATATCGGCTCCCCTTTCCCCTGGACTAAAAAAGCCGCCAGAAGTTTATCTCTGGCGGCCCGGCTGACAGTATATCCTTTTTTCCGTGATCATTCCGGATATCTAAGTCCCGAAGCTCTGCGTCCCGGGGTTTCCCCCAGTTTGCTCTGAGCAGAGTGCGATTTATAAATCAGGATTATAACAATTGTACTGATCTACAGTTAAAATGATATCTTTTTAATAGAAAAAAATCAAGATGAATTTGCCTGGAAAGGGTAGACGGCTGTGGGTTTATAGCATAAGCTCCTGGTTTCAAAGGGTTTTTAAAAAAATGGCTTCAACTTATGCTTAGTCGGGTATTTATAAAATGTTTTGCTTGCCTTCGCCCGCTGGCATTTTAAGGCCGCCATGACAGGAAAATTCATGTCCCATTGGAAATATGGTCTTTATAAGTTGCATGTTAAAGAGTACAATTTTAAAATATGAGTAATTTTACAAGAGGTTGATTCTTTGAATATAGATTTTTTATCTCATAAAGGCTTGATAATCAGAGCTTTCCTGCTGCTTGCTTCTTTTCTCCTGTTGTATTACCCCATTATTGTTTCCCTTGTGCATGACTGGTCCATAGATGACAATTATTCCCACGGCTATATTGTTCCTTTCATGAGTTTATATCTTGTCTGGGAAAGGCGCAGTGAGCTTCTGTCTTTAAAGATTAAACCGAATTCATCGGGTTTGCTCTTATTGATAGTGGGTTTGTTTGTCATGATTCTGGGGCATGTAGGGGCCGAGCTTTTTCTCGGCAGGCTTTCCATTCTCATTGTTCTTTCAGGGATAGCGCTTTTTTTATTAGGGAAAGAGTATTTGAAGATATTGGCCTTTCCCATCGGTTTTCTTATCTTTATGATTCCTTTGCCCTCAGTCATCTTTAATTCTCTTGCCTTTCCTCTTCAGCTTTTAGCTGCCAGGGTTGCCGCCGGCATAATTTACACCTGTGGTATCCCTGTTTTAAGGGACGGCAATATTATTCATCTGGCCAATACCACTCTGGAGGTTGCCGAAGCATGCAGTGGCATAAGATCACTTGTTACGATAATGACACTGGCGACAATTTATGCCTATTTTATGGAAAGTAAGCGCTGGAAACAGGTGGTCCTTTTCCTCTCCTCTATTCCCATTGCCATTATCACCAACAGCGCCCGCGTAACTTTTACGGGATTCCTGTCTCACTACTATGGTGATGAAGCGGCAAAAGGTTTTTACCATACCTTTGAGGGATGGTTTATGTTTGTTGTCGCTTTTTCGCTGTTGCTCCTTTTTGGGCTTCTTTTGAGAAAAATAACCTTTGGCCGCAAAGTACATTGAAAAGCAGGAAATTTCCGTCACTGCGCCACAAAGAGAGCAGTATAAAATCTTTTGTCAAAGAATTTTACACTGCCTCAAAACCTCATAAATAAACATCATACCTCATATCATCTTCTCCAGGCAGCCCTTGAGTCATCAGTCATGAGGCTCGTGTCTTATGTGTCATACTAAAAAGCAGGCTATCTGTAAAAAGTAATGTCAGGAAATTTTACATTTCTTTGAGGCTGTAAAGGGGTAAATGAATTTACTTATTAAAAACAATAGCTTATGCTTCGGCAAGGTAATTGCACTATCTGTTCCTAATGAGACTTTTGCTGGAAAGTTATGCCCTGGCGCTATTGCCGGGCTAAGCGTAATCAATAGTGAACAAACCGGGGAGGAAGAGAATGAAGTTGTCAGGGAGTTTTTTTTCAATAAGAAATATAAGTATGCCTTTGGGAATGTTGCTGGCTTTCTATCTCTTCTCTCTGGCCAAACCTGTTGAGCTTAATGCGGCCCCGGCTCCGGCGTCGCTGATCCAGACCATTGATACATCCCGGTTAACCCCGCCCAGTCCGGATCCGGCAGGTCTTTGCTATCTCAATTTTTCCGATACTTTCTTGATCAGTGATTCAGAAGTCAATGAGATGCCCATCTTTACCGGTGATAACCTCTTTGAAATATCTCCATCAGGCATCCTGACGAGTACCATGACTACCTTGCCTTTTTCTTTTGAGCCTACCGGCGTCACGCTTAATACGAATAATAACCATCTTTTTTTTACAGATGATAATGAAGGATTTATTATTGAAGTAAATCCCGGGCCTGACGGGAGCTATTTCACAGGAGACGATAGCGTTACTTATTCCGACACCTTTTTATTCAATTGTACTGATCCTGAAGGCATTACTTTTGACAGCCTGCAGGGAGATCTTTATGTTGCCTGTGGATTAGATGCTCTCGTTTCCCGCGTCTCTCCCGGAGTCAACGGTTTTTTTGACGGCGCGCCGCCTGTCGGTGATGACGAGGTGACCAATTTCGATACGGCAAGCCTCGGTGTCATTGATCTTGAAGGGATTACCTATGATTCCGATAACGGTCTTTTGTATATCGTCGGTGAACCTGGTGATTTATTAGCGCATATCACAACTGACGGCAAGCTTGTGCGGATGATCGATATTTCAGTGATAAATGCCATAGACCCGGCTGGTCTGGCTTATGCGCCGAGCAGTATTGATCCTTCCGTTATGAGCATCTATCTTTCCGACAGGGGTATTGATAATAATGATGATCCATCAGAAAATGACGGTAAGTTCCATGAACTGTCCATACCGCTCATTTCGGAAGGCAATTTAATGCCTTATGTCTTTGCAGGACCGGACCAGGCCATCATTTTTCCCGATGACGCTCTCCTCGATGCTATCGCCTCTGATGACGGCCTTCCCTATCCACCGCAGCTGATTATCACCTGGAGCGTTATGAGCGGACCGGGAACAGTCACCTTTAGTGATGCCGGTGCCCTGAAGACGACTGTCGGCTTTTCGGAACCGGGGGCATATGTGCTGCGTTTGACAGCGGCAGACGGCGAGTTTGAGAGCACAGATGAGTTGAACATTTTTGTGTCCCATTTGGCCTATACGCCCGCTGCGGATACTTTTGTTGATAAGGCTAATCCCGGTACCAATTTTGGGAGCGCGCCGGACCTTGAGATAAGCGCCCTTGGTGATGGATCGCCACAAGAGACTGCTTACCTTCAATTTGACGTCGTTGGACTTGCCGGTCCCGTACAGTCGGCCAAAGTGAGGTTAGAAGTAAGCAATGCCGGCGTATTTGGAGGCAGTATTCATTCCGTGCCGGATAATAGCTGGGGAGAATATACCCTTGACTTTAACAGTAAACCGCCCCATGAAAGTCAAAGTCTGGATGCCCTGGGAAAGGTGAATGCCGGTGATACGGTATTGTTCGATGTGACAGAGGCCATTAGCGGAGAGGGCACTTATAGCTTTGCCATTTCGGGAGTCAACCCTGCCTGCACAGGCGGCAGTGATGGATCGATGGGGGAAAGCGGGGACCTGGGGACTTACGCATCGAATTTGACGGGAGAAAAAGTTTATTTCAGTCCTTTTATCCCTGCAAATAGCGGCATGGTATCCTATATTCATTTTGAAGAATTCTCCGCTGACGGCCCGCTGCGGGCGGGGGTCTATGATCAACTGGGGAACCTGCTTGCTTCCTCTGTGGAGCTTAGGGGAAATAATTCCAACCCCGGTATGGAGATGCACGCGGCCCTTGATCAAGCTATCTGTTTAACCTCAGGGCAAACCTATTATCTGGCCCTTTGGGTGGGTAAGGACGGATGGGCCGGTACCGCTTATGGCGGACCGGGCGGGGGAACCTATTATGTCAGTGATGTGCCGTCTTTTCCCGCATCATTGTCATTGCCGGGAAATACTCAGAGCGGTTCCACCTCAATGAGGATCACAGTCAATAACAGCCCTGATTCCTTTGCCGGCGGCACTGCGGCAGTTGCAGCTTACCGTTCTCGCGAGTATCTGAATAATCCGCCAATGTTAATTATCAATCCTGTTCCCATCGGTATTCCATCAGCCGTAAATGATGCATTTAGCATGGATGAAAATACGACACTAAGCGGCAGCGTTATAACTAACGACAGTCCGGGCGATGTTCCCATCACAGTGAGCGAGCTTGTCGGTGTAAATAACGGTCTGCTGACTTTGAATGACGACGGCATTTTTTCCTATACGCCGAATGCCGACTTTAACGGCACAGACAGTTTTATCTACCGGCTGACCGATGCCGATAATGAAAGCTCCGACGGCACAGTGACCATAACGGTGACAGCCGTCAATAGCGGGGTGCCGGTAGCCGTCGATGATCCGGCAGCAGCCGTAACGCCGGAGGATACGCCGGTGACTACTATCAACGTGCTTTTAAATGACACGTTGGCAGATAACGCCGTCATCAGCGCCTTTGACGCTATTAGTGTGAATGGCGGGGTGGTGGTTTATAATGGTGACGGCACATTTACCTATACGCCGGCTTTGGGTTTCAATGGCACGGACAGCTTTACCTACCTGTTGATTGATGATGACGGTGAATCCGGTACGGCTGCTGTGGCCGTCACGGTGACAGCCGTTAATAGCGGGGTACCGGTGGCTGTCGATGACCCGGCGGCTGCGACAACGGCCGATGGCATAGCGGTGACTACCATTGACGTGCTCTTAAATGATACGCTCGTGGACAATGCCGTCATAAGCGCCTTTGACGCTATTAGTGTGAATGGCGGAGCGGTGGTTAATAATGGCGACGGCACATTTACCTATACGCCCACATCGGGTTTTACCGGCACGGACAGCTTTACCTATACACTGACCGATGATGATGGTGAATCCGGTACGGCCACGGTGACCGTTACCGTGACATCCGTCAATAGCGGGGCGCCGGTGGCTGTCGATGATCCGGCGGCGGGGACAACGCTTGAGGGTACACCGCTGACTACCATTGACGTGCTCTTAAATGATACGCTCGTGGACAACGCCGTCATAAGCGCCTTTGACGCTATTAGTGTGAATGGCGGAGCGGTGGTTAATAATGGAGACGGCACATTTACCTATATGCCGGTATCGGGTTTTACCGGTACGGACAGCTTCACTTATACGCTCACCGACGACGATGGTGAATCCGCCACAGCCACGGTAACCGTCACAGTGACTCTGCCCGTCCTTTGTGATGGCGGCAGCAATGGATCGATGGGGGACAGCAGGGATCCGGAAACTTATGCGGCGAACCGCAGAGGAGAAAAAGTTTATTTCAGTCCTTACACACCTGATGTGAGTGGAAGGGTATCCTATATTCACTTCGAAGAATTTTCCGCCGGAAGTCCCATAAGGGCGGGAATTTATGACCACCTGGGGAATTTACTGGCTTCTTCTGCGGAGCTAATGGGAAACAATTCCAAACCCGGTATGGAGGTTCATGCAGCGCTTGATCAAACTGTCTGTTTAGCCTCGGGGCAAACTTATTATCTGGCCCTTTGGGTGGGCAAGGACGCATGGGCAGGCACTGCTTATGGCGGACCGGGCGGAGGAACATTTTATAACAGTGATGTCTTGTCTTTCCCTTCATCCCTCCTATTGCCGGGAAATCAGCAGAGCGGCTATACTTCGATCAGGATTACAGTGAATAATAAACCGAACGCCTTTGATCCGGGTATTCCCGTTGCGGTAAATGATGCATTCACCATTAGTGAAAATACGACACTTAGTGGCAGCGTTATAACTAATGACAGTCCGGGCGATGTTCCCATTACAGTGAGCGAGCTTGTCGGTGTAAATAACGGTCTGCTGACTTTGAATGGCGACGGCGCTTTTTCCTATACGCCGAATGCCGGTTTTAACGGCACAGACAGTTTTATCTACCGGCTGACCGATGCCGATAATGAAAGCTCCGACGCCACAGTGACTATTACGGTAACAGCCGTCAATAGCGGAACGCCGGTAGCCGTCGATGATCCGGCGGCAGGGACGACAACGGAGGACACGCCGGTGACTACCATTAATGTGCTTTTAAATGACACGCTCATAGACAATGCAGTAATCAGCGCCTTTGAAGACGTTAGCGCAAGTGGCGGAACGGTGGTTAATAATGGCGACGGCACATTCACCTACACACCGGCATCAGGTTTCAATGGTACGGACAGTTTTATCTACGTGCTGACCGACGATGATGGAGAATCCAGTATGGCCGCAGTAGCTGTTACAGTGATATCGGTCAATAGCGGGGCACCGGTGGCGGTCGATGATCCGGCGGCAGGGACAACGCCGGAAGGCACGCCGCTGACTACCATCAATGTGTTCTTAAATGATACGCTTGTGGACAATGCCGTCATAAGCGCCTTTGACGCTATTAGTGTGAATGGCGGGACGGTAGTTAATAATGGTGACGGCACATTTACTTACACACCGGCATCGGGTTTTAGCGGCACGGACAGCTTTACCTATACACTGACCGACGATGATGGTGAATCCGGTACGGCAACAGTAACCGTTACGGTGACTTTACCCGTCTCCTGTGTTGGCGGCAGTAACGGATCCATGGGGGACAGTACGGATCCGGGAACTTATGCGGCTAATTCTACAGGAGAGAAAGTGTATTTCAGTCAATTTATACCTGTCAATGGTGGAAGGGTTACCTATATTCATTTTGAAGAATTCTCTGCCGGTGGTCCGGTGCGGGCGGGGATCTATGATCACCTTGGGAATTTGCTGGCTTCCTCTGCCGAACTTGCGGGAAATAACTCAAACCCCGGCATGGAGATGCATGCGGCACTTGACCAGGATGTTTGTTTAGTCTCAGGGGAAACCTATTATCTGGCCCTCTGGGTGGGCAATGACGCATGGGCCGGCGCCGCTTATGGCGGACCGGGCGGGGGAACCTATTATAACAGCGATGTGCCGGCTTTCCCCTCTTCTTTAGCATTACCGGGAAATAAACAGAGTGGTTCTACCTCGGTGAGGATGACCGTAAACAACAGCGCCGACGCTTTTTAATTAATCGTTGAAGTCCCCGTCCTTTGGGCGGGGATTTTTACCTAAGACAAGATTGGAATTCAGGTCATCTTATTGTCCTTTCTGTTGAATCTCCGGCAAGTCTATTTCCTCTTACTCTCAGATTAAAACCTCATAAAGCCTGGCTGCTTGTCAAATAGTGAACTTTATCATAAAATTAACTGATAGCAGGATAAATTCTCCCGCAGGGAGCTTTGGGGTATGAAAAAGATGGAATTTGAAAAAGATATTCTTTGTATCGGTGCCGGTTACGTGGGTGGCCCCACAATGGCTATGATAGCGGCCAAATGTCCGCAATATAAGGTGACAGTCGTAGATATTAATGCAGAAAGAATCGCCGCCTGGCAAAGTGATGATTTGCCCATTTATGAGCCGGGATTGCTTGATGTCGTGAAAGAAGCGAGGGGCAGGAACCTGTTTTTCTCAACAGATATCGACTCGAATATAAAGCGTGCAGATATAATTTTTGTTTCAGTGAACACGCCCACTAAAACTTTTGGTGAAGGGGCGGGAAAGGCGGCAGATCTTCAATATTGGGAAAAGACGGCAAGAGACATATTGCGGCTTTCTGACTCGGATAAAATTATCATTGAAAAAAGCACGCTTCCTGTCAGAACGGCAGAGGCCATGGAACGCATACTTAACTCAAATGGCAAAGGCATTCATTTTGAGGTTTTATCAAACCCCGAGTTTCTCGCTGAAGGGACGGCTGTTGCCGATCTTGAATGTCCCGACCGGGTTCTTATCGGTTCCCGTGAAAAGGAGAGTGGCAGAAAAGCAAGGCAGGAAATCGTTGATATTTATGCTAACTGGGTTTCACGGGATAAAATAGTTACAAGTAATGTGTGGAGTTCTGAATTATCCAAACTTGTTGCAAATGCATTTCTTGCCCAGCGGATTTCTTCGATCAACAGCATTTCGGCTTTATGTGAAAAAACAGATGCTCATGTGAGTGAAGTTGCTTATGCCGTCGGCATGGATAGCCGTATCGGCAGCAAGTTTCTTAAGGCAAGTGTCGGATTTGGCGGCTCATGTTTTAAAAAAGATATTCTCAACCTCGTATACATTTGTGAAACCTATGGCCTTCATGACGTTGCGCAGTACTGGGAAAATGTGATCAAGATAAATGAATACCAGGAGAGGCGCTTTGTTCAGAATATGCGTTGCGCTCTTTTTAACAGTATTGCCAATAAGCGGATTGCCATTTTTGGGTTTGCCTTTAAGGCGGATACGGGCGATACGAGGGAATCTCCCGCTTTGTATGTTGTCCGCCAACTGCTTGAAGAACGGGCAAAGGTTGTTGTCACCGACCCTCAGGCGCTGGAAAATGCAAGGCTGGACCTTGATGAATTCGGTGACGCTATCCAGTTTACTGATGATCCCTATGAAGCGGCTAAAGGCGCACATGCCGTGGCCATTGTTACCGAATGGGAAGAATATAAGAGACTGGATTATGAAAGGATCTATAATGATCTGGAAAAACCGGCTTTTATTTTTGACGGAAGGAATATTCTTGATCACCGGAGAATGCATGATCTGGGTTTTAACGTTTACGCCATCGGTAAACCGCCACTCACGCATTTCAAGGAATAAATAAGACCTGATCATTGCCTGGATGATGCAAGTGAATGTTGAAATAAAAGAACCTGTTAATACCTTTTTGCCGGTTTTTAAAAGGATAATTTTTAGAAAGGCGCAAGGTAAATGAGTAATAAGGTATTTTACAATTTACGTTTCTTTACAGTCCTTTTTCTGCTCATTTCTGCTTTCATCTTCCGGCTTTACTGGTCGCCCGGCACAGGTGTTCCTTTAAAAAAGAACTTTGTCGATTTTCCTCTTGAAATTTCAGGATGGAAAGGCCGTTCAGCGACACTCGATAAAGAGGTTCTCCATGTTTTAGGCTTAACGGATTACATGATGAGAGATTATGTTCCTCTTAATTCTTTATCTCGGCTTAGGGCCACATTGCCCATAAATTTATATGTAGGTTATTATGCGTCCCAGGCAAAGGGGAAAACCTATCATTCCCCAAAGAACTGCCTGCCCGGGAGTGGTTGGGAGTTGACGGGAATTGATACTGTGCCTGTTGATTTTAACGGGACCACCTATAAAATCAACAAGGTATTAATTCAAAAAGGGCTTGAAAAGCAGCTCGTTCTTTACTGGTTTCAGGACCGGGGGAGAGTCATTGCAAGCGAATACTGGGCAAAAATTTACCTGGTTTTCGATTCTGTAATGAAAAAAAGAACGGACGGCACCTTTATAAGGATAATGGCGCCTGTAAAAAGTTCACTTGATGATACACTTAAAGAAGAAATTCTTTTTGCCAAATCAATGTTTCCCTTTCTGAAAGAACATTTGCCGGACTGATTTTTTTCCTGCTTCTTACCAGAACGCCCATAAGCCCGTTTTAATAACGTAAATACCCAGCAGGAGATTTGTCATGCCATGGGCCATAATGCAAAGGTAAAGGTTTTTGGTCCGGTAGAGAAGCATATTGTAAAGGACGCCTGCAACAATGCCGGCGAGCCATAGGTTATGCTCTAATCCGAAGAGGACGGAAGCGATGATAAAGGAAGGCCATGTAAAGGCGCCGATCCTGATGGATGTGAAGTCGGGATTAATAATGTATCTTAAAATAAAGGACCGCCAGAACAGTTCTTCAAATAAGGGTACAATCAGTGATGCGCCGGTTAACCTGATAATGATAAAAATATAATAGAAAACATCAGGAAGAAGGTTTGGATCAAAGGATTTATTTTCTCCCTGTTTTGCAAAGTCCTGATCAAGGTTTATCCATAAAATGAAAACCATCGCTCCAATAAATAGGGATAATATAAGGCCCTGACGATTAATACCTTCCCATTTAAGCTCATCATATGCGTTCCGGAAATAAATGAGAGCAATGATGACAAGGAGAATCCTGACGGTATAAAAGAAAGGCGTCAAATAGAGGGCGGCAGTATTATTTGCCAAAATAAATTCAAAGGCTGATTCGAGGGGAATAAAAAGTATGTAAAGGGCAAAAGGAAAAACCCTGGGAATCCACGGTTTGGATAAAACGCTTATGGTCAAAGGAATCTCCCGGAGAATTATTGGGTGCAGATACGTATGTCTTCGCAGCGGCTTCTGCACCATGAACCAGTACCGGTAATGATTAAATGCCGGAACGAATATGAAAAGATATACCTGTCTTTCAGGCATTTGTAAACAGGTTTTTAAGGTTTTTCAGGTATGTGATGTGACAGAACCAAAGGACTTGTCTTATCTTTTTTCAGTCATATGGCGGATGAATGTGCCTGATAAAGCTTTTTTTTGATCCTTGTTCTTTTGATTTTACGTTTTTATTGATTTTATTCACCAGGTTTGTTGAGTTTTTCTGTGGAATCGCTAAGCCTCTTCATTTCACCTGATCAGTGGTAAGAGGAACCCGCTTGCCGGTAAAAAAGTGCAGAAGCCGGTATTCAGGCAGTTATAGTAGCTTGTTTCAGCTTATGAAGATTGACTTTGTTTTTCAATTTGTTTTAAAATGAAGAATTTCACCTGGCTGTTTTAAAAAAGACTTTCTGTTAAGTTTTGTAAATTCGCATGAAAATTGCAAGAGTGTTCTCTTTAGTAATAATTTAAGTGACTTCTATGCATTTATTTAATGAAAATAAACTAAAAAGACATTTGTCAGAGGCATTTTCTTTTTTATGCTATCCAACTGGCGTGTCTGTCGTTTTGGGGAGGTATTTATGAGAATGTTGAGAGAAATAAAATTTGCTATTGTTTGGCTGCTTGGGGCTCTTCTGTTTGCAAGCTCTCCTTTTGTTGCCTATTCTGCAGTCCCTTCAATTGATTACCTGAATTCTCTTAACGTTGTTTATCCCGGCAGGTCGGTTCAGGATGCTTCCGGGAATATATACGTAGTTGACGCGAGAAAAAGCGCGGTTCACAAGTTTGATAAATATGGAAATGCCGTAAAAATAATTACATCCATAGCGCAGCCTGCTGCTGTTGCCGCCGGAGCCAATGGTGAAGTTTTTATTGCATCCTATAGCGGCATTTATACGGTGAACCCTGCCGGTGATATTGCTCTTTTTATTGCCGCCGGTGAAATAAATTCCCCCCTTGATATGGCCGTAGACTCTGCCGGTTATCTCTATGTCGTTGACTCGGCATCGAGGAATGTAAAGGTGTTCACAAGTTCAGGGTCTTTTTCATTTGCCTTTGGTGATGTCGTCAGGCTGGTGACAGACCTTAATCTGGACGGCATAGATGATGGCTGCACAAAGTGCTATCCTGTCTCTGTCGATGTAAAGTACGATGAGGTAAAGGGCATTGAAAAAATCAGGGTGGGCTATACGGTTGAATGGATTGATGCAAATAATAATAATGCAATGATCGTTACCTTTGACATTAGTGGCGCTCCTGCCGGTTACATGGGGACCCCTTTCAAGCCCGGCACCTACGAAGCGGCTCCGGCCTATAATGAACTTACTAAAGTCAATGGGCTCGCCACCGATAGTGCAGGCAGGATTTATGTTGCCGATAACTATGCCAGGAGAGTCGTTGTTTTTAGTGAAGAGGGTTCTGTTTTAACGGTTTTGCCTTTGGAAAGCATTCCAAGTAATGTGATGGTAGATCACTTTGACCGTTTATTTGTTTCCGCAATGAACGGGAGAGTGGATATTTACTCTATCGATGGGAAGGATGTGCCCAATGCCGTGCCCACGACACCATACTTTATTTCACCTGTGGGAGGCGATATTGTGAAAACCGCGACTCCCACACTTATCGCTGCCAATGCCACCGATGCTAATGGCGATATATTGACTTATGAATTTGAAGTATCTTCCAACCTTTCTATGACGGACATTGTCTGGAAACTTGAAAATGTTGCCCAGGGGGAAAATGGAATGACCTCTGCCACCGGTGTAATTCCGCTCGGGGAAGACACTAAATATTACTGGAGAGTGAGGTCTTTTGACGGAAAGGCCTATTCTCCCTATAGCCAGGTAACGTTCTTTGTTGTCAATAGCGAAAACAGCGCTCCCCTGATTGATGTTGTTTCTCCATCGATAGATGTCTTGTCGCTGGATGTAGGCTCATCAATCGGTTTTAATGTTTCGGGCCATGATCCCGATGGAGATAATGTCATTGTTCAATGGTATGTCGATGGCCAACTGGTCCTGGCAAATGAAAATACATTTGAATTTATGGCAGCGTCCGGTGACGCAGGACTTCATTCAATAGAAGTGAGACTAAGTGATTCTAAAGTGTATACAGGCAGGGCATGGTCTGTCACCGTTTACAGAGAAAATACGGCTCCCGTTGCTCCCGCCGCTCTTGCGCCTGTAGATGGCGTGGATATAAATCAGCTAAGGCCTGAGCTGGTTATTCAGAATTCAGCTCCCGACAGAGAGGGAGATAGTCTTTCCTATACATTTGAAGTAAGTACGGTCAGCGATTTTAGCAATATTGTTTCTTCCGTTGCGCAGGTTAGGGAAGGTGAAATATCTACGTCCACCATCATTGCAGACGACCTGCTGGAGAATACATTCTATTACTGGAGAGCAAAAGCCTGTGAAATCCCCCTTGCAGGAAGTTTTGTAAGTAACTATTATTGCAGCGCACCTTCTGCTACCGCCTCTTTCTTTGTGAATACAACGAATGATAAGGCGACCATGCCGGGGATTAGTTCTCCTGCCGATGGCACGGAAGTAGCGCTTTTGTCTCCTCTTCTCGTTGTCACAGCTTCAAAAGATGCCGATATTAATGATACCCTGACTTATGATTTTGATGTTGCCACAGACAGTAATTTCCTTAATATTATAGCAGGAACAAGGGGTGTTTCAGCGGTGGGAGGTTCAGCATCGTGGACAGTGGATGTGGAACTTTCTGATAATACAAGCTATTACTGGAGGAGCCGTTCCGTTGACAATAACGGCCTTGCCGGTGATTATTCGGTGTCGTGGTTCTTCGTAAATACGGCTAATGACGCTCCCTCAGCGCCTCTCGCTCTTTGGCCCGCCTCCGGTATCGAGATTCTGACAACCCTGCCTATGCTTAAGGCCGGTAATGGGGCAGACCCCGATAGAGATGCTCTGGTTTATATCTTTGAGGTTGATAAGGTAAATACTTTTGATAGTGGCGATTTAGAGAGATCTTCACTGATTGCCGAAGATGCGGAAAATACAACATGGATTATCACTAAGGCGCTTGTCGAAAACACCCGTTATTATTGGAGGGTCAAGGCGAGTGACGGCTTTGCTGAAAGCCCCTGGTCATCGACGGAAACATTCTTTGTCAATCTATATAATGACGCGCCTTCATCGCCTGTTTTAATGTCTCCTCTCAATGGCGTTGCCGTCAATGTGCTCAATCCTGAACTTGCCATCTACGATGCTGCAGATGCAGATGCTGACAGGCTATCTTACATATACGAGATTGCCAATGATTCCGCCTTTGTTTCCCCTGCCGCAGAATCAGGGCCTTCAGGAAACAGGTGGTTCGTTTCAGATGGGCTGATTGAAAATGAGTTTTACTACTGGAGGGCAAAGGCTGTTGATGAGCATGGCCTTGCCGGCCAGTGGTCACAGCCGGGAAGCTTTAAGGTTAACATTGCCAATGATCCGCCCACAGCGCCGGTTATATACTGGCAGAGTTTCCTTCCGTCGGAGAATGTTGTTTTAGAGATTGACAACAGTTTTGATGCCGATGGTGATTTGCTCACTTATGACATTGAAATCTACCGGGATATGAGCATGAAAACAGAACCTGATACAGTGACAGATATTCCCGAAGCGCCGGAGGTAACGCCATATGATGTTGGGGTACTTGAAAAAGGAACCTACTATTGGCGCGCAAGAGCTTTTGATGGCACCGTTTACAGTACCTGGAGCGGCGTGCGCATGATCATAGTAAATAAAGGCGCTGTAAATTCCAACCCGAGGACTGATAAGGCCTATGGTAGAAAGAGGTTCTAGTATGGCCGGATCTTTTTTTCCGCAAAAAGTAAAATCTATCATTAGAAAAGTTGCTTCTCTTGCTGTCTTGTCTTTTTTTATGTTATATGGAGAGCCTTCTTTTGCCGCAGCGCCCCACAACGTTGCTGAAACGAGTCATAATCTTTCATCTGAATTACTTGGGGGGGGATTTGGGTCGAATGTGACTGAAATTTGCGTTTTTTGCCATACGCCGCATAATGGGAACCTTTCCTATCCGCTCTGGAATCGTTATTCTACTATCGAAAGAGAATTTACCCTCTATTCAAGTTTTACCCTCGATGCAGACATGCCGGCTAACCTTGCGCCCGATAGCGCTTCCAGGCTGTGCCTGTCCTGTCATGACGGAGTAACGGCAATTAATGCCCTCGTACGGTACGGCAGTTTTGGATTCAAGCCGACTATGTCCGGTGGTGCAGAGACACTATCTGCAGCAGGAGAGAATACGGCAAACCTGGGGACTTCCTTAAGGGATGATCACCCTGTGGGATTTGATTATGCAGATGCCCAGTCCAGAGACAGCGGGCTGAGAAATATAAACGATGTGAAAGCCGGTGATCTTAAATTTTTCGGGGCCAACGGAAATATGCTGGAATGCGGGACCTGTCATGATCCTCATGTCGATTATGACTATATCAGAGGTTTCGGAGACAATGTTCTCGCTACTATCGGTGATAGACGATTAAGGCCTTTTTTGAGAATATCAAATCAATCGAGCCAGCTCTGCTTTACATGCCATATTAAGTAATGGTTGCACAGAAGATGGCCCTGACATGAAAAGTGGCCATCGATCCATAATTTTCCTCTTCTTTTTTCTGCTCCTTATTCCCCTTTTCTCAAAAGCGATCCCGGCGCCCCGTAATGATGCTGAATATGTTGACCGTCATAGCGGCATTTTTGGCAATGTTTTATGCTCCGGCGCCCGGAAACAGCCAAATTGTTACGATCGTTTAAGTGCAGCCGCGAGACGACCCTCTACAGAGAATGATAGTTCCTTTCTTTTAAGTTATCCCTGAAAGAGCACTTAGCTTGAATTTATTGTGAAATATCCGGGCTAATTCACTTGCCGCAGTAACTGACTGTCATCTCCAGCGTCACATTTTTGATTCTGATGCCATACTTGATATCACCCTGCAAAGGTGGCGATTCCCATGGTTGCTTATCCCAACGGATGCTTATGGCCGTTACTACAGGCCACCAGGTGTTGGCGCAAGCAATTCAATGGGGCTGATGAGAAGCAGGACTTGGCTCTTTCCTCTATTAGGCACATTTATTTGAAAATAAAATGTTATGGCATGTTTTTCGCTTATTTAGGTCTGTGCGCTTGATAAGACTACTCAGTTTTGCTGTTTATGGTGATTGTTTGCATGCTTGTCCGTGATTTGACGTAATTGTTTCTTTTTTCCGGTTCTTTTAAATTAAATAAAGGAATATTGATCAAAAAATAATTGCATGTTTTTTGGAAAAGTGTATAATTTCAGGTTTTTTAAAAGTAAAAATGTTTTATTTTGGTTTTAATGTTTTGACTATTTTTATATGATTTCAGGAAAGGCTATATGATCCAAAAAGCACACCTCACAACTTTCTTCTTCTTTTTTCTTCTGCTCCTTATTCCCCTTTCAGCGGAAGCGACGCTGGGTCCGCCCCATAACGATGCTAAATGTGTTGATTGTCACAGCGGTGGTTTTGCCGATGCATTATACTCTAATGCGCCGAGATGCCTAAACT